>JAPKEK010000575.1 GCA_028822125.1 Pseudomonadales bacterium
GTCCCCAGGAACCCAGCAGCAGCGGTCCGCCAGCCAGGGTCGGCCAGGAAGTAAGATCTTTAGCATTGATATGGCCTTCTGCCAGGACCGTTTTCAAGGTGCTAACCAAGTTAAGGAAATCGCTGAAGCGGGATCGATAGGGTCAATCAAAGGCATCAAAATCCTGCGCCGTCGAGCCTGGTCTCAGGCCCACAACAAGGCGCTTGCCGCATACCTGCTGCAGTGAAAATATCCGGTGAGCGAGATCAATCGGGTGGTAGAGCGGCACCTGGATAACAGCCGGGCCCAGAGTTACGTTCTCAGTAACAGCCGCGGCTGTGCTCAGGCAGATAAACGGATCGGTCATCATAAAGCCACAACCTATCGCCTGCGCGGACCACAGACTCTGAAAACCCTCAACTTCAAGCTGCCTTGCCTGGTTGGCTATGAATCGGTTTTCTTCAGGATCAACCACCGGGACCAGCAGAGCGCCAAGCTTCATCATGATGCCCTATCATAACCGACGCTGAGGTCACTACTTTGCCGGGCTTTTCGGCGCCAGCCTAATAACTTTTTTCCTGGCCAAGGACCTGCTCTGCAATAAATGACTTGACCAGCTCCTGGCTCACCGGCGCAATAACCGGAATCATAATTTCCCGGAGATAGCGTTCGACGTGATATTCCTTTGCGTAACCCATGCCACCGTGGGTCAGCACCGCTCTTTGGCAGGCGGATAAAGCGGCCTGAGCAGCCAGATATTTTGCAGCATTAGCCTCGGCGCCACAGGCCTCACCACGATCATAAAGATCAGCCGCTTTAAAAGCCATTAGCTGGGCGGCCTCCAGTTCCATCCAATTCTCCGCCAGAGGATGCTGTATACCCTGGTTCTTACCGATACTCCTGTCGAAAACCACCCGATCTCTGGCGTATTGCGAAGCCTTTGCAAGCGCAGCGTGGCCCAGGCCTACCGCCTCTGAAGCGATGAGTACCCGTTCGGGATTTAAACCATGCAACAGGCACTTCCAGCCATCGCCCTCCTCGCCAATGCGGTCGGCGACCGGAACGACCAGATCATCGATAAACAGCGCATTGGAATCCACTGCTTTCCTGCCCATTTTATGAATTAATCGAACTTCGATACTGTCGCGATTCAAGTCAGTATAAAAAAGCGTCAGACCCTCGCTAGGTTTGGCACAATCAGCCAGCTCCTTTGTTCTTGCTATCAGCAGAATCTTATTAGCTGTTTGGGCGGTGGTAGTCCATAATTTTCGGCCGTTGATAACATAATGATCACCGTCGCGTACTGCCCGGGTGCTTAACCTGGTGGTATTTAAACCAGCGTCCGGTTCAGTCACGCCGAAACAGGCCCTGTTGTGCCCCTTGATCAACGGCGGCAGTAATCGCTGCTTCTGTTCTTCGCTGCCAAAAACGACGATGGGATTTGGGCCAAACAAATTCAAATGCACGGAAGAAGCACCGCTCATACCCGCACCTGACCGGGCGATAGTATGGGCCATAATGGCAGTTTCAGTTATGCCAAGACCCGCCCCGCCATAGGCTTCTGGCATGGCTATGCCTAGCCATCCACCGTCCGTTATGGCTTTTACAAAAGCTTCGGGGAATTCTCCATCGGTATCTCGATCCAGCCAGTAAGCATCGTCAAATTCAGTACAAATTCGCTCAATTGCACCCTGAATAGATCTTTGTTGATCAGTAAACTCGAAATTCATTGGACCGTTCTGGCCACGATTCCACCCATAGTCCTATCCAAAAGAGTCAAAAACCTCATTCTGCCTTAATGCTAATCAGAAGCCCAGCGCCCAAATCTTGCAGATTTCTCCACTTTACATTCAGAGGTCATCCACAATGTGCGGTTAATACAAATTATTCTTAACAAATCCTTAAGAACACTGTAACAAAGCTGTTCAACCGGTGTTTTTAGGGGTACGCTATTTTTTTTATGAATGCCACACTAGTTCCACGACTAATAATCATTTTGAAATAAGCGTTGAATGACTGTGACATGACGGCGGAACAAGGTTGAAATGCCGGTGCGGCTGTCGGTGCTAATGTGCTGATAAAGATGTTTAAAAATAATGCTTAAGAGTGAATTTAAAAAGGTGTTCAAATTATTGAGGTGGTTAAACCCAAACTGAAATAATAAAACGCGGTTAGCAATCGTGACTAGATCAGACTCAAATGACCTCAGGCTATTAGCTTTTCCTGTTGTTTGCCCTAGTAGTCCCTAGCAGATCAATTGTAACGTGCAAGATACACAGGGATTCCTTCGATAAAGGAATGCCGCACTCTAGGGGTGGTAAATAGTGGTGAATATAGTATGAACGCATTGACGCAACCGGTTAAGCATACCCATATGACAACCAAACGGGGCAAAACCCGCCAAAAGTTAATTACCGCTGCCAGAGATTTGATATATGACAAAGGAATAGAGCATATATCCATCCAGGATGTAACT
>JAPKEK010000576.1 GCA_028822125.1 Pseudomonadales bacterium
TACGTCATTCGGTTGCCAGCAGAGCCGCTGATTGCCAGCAGAAGATCCAGTTGGTATTTCAGAATCCGGACGCCTCGCTGAATCCAAGTCAGACGGTTGAGGCAATTCTGGCTCGACCGATTAAACTTTATTTTGGCAGTTCTGACGAGGCTATCAGGCAACAGGTTGATGAGATACTGATTCGGGTTAATTTACCCCTGGCTTACCGTACGCGTTATCCAGGGCAGTTATCAGGCGGTGAGAAACAGCGAATCGCCATTGCTCGTGCTCTGGTGGCCAAACCGGATTTGATTCTCTGTGATGAAATCACCTCAGCCCTGGATGTCTCTGTACAAGCTTCCATTATTAAACTGCTGCTTCGGCTACGTCAGGAAAGTCAGCTGGCAATACTGTTTGTATCCCACGATCTTGCAGTTGTTGACGTCCTCGCGGATCAGGTCGTGGTTCTGGAGCAAGGCAGGATCAAAGAATCAGGACCGGTGTCCCGTGTGTTTTCAGAGCCTGGCGACGCTTATACCCAGTCACTTCTTGCTTCAGTATTATGAGCTGTCGATTGATCTATTGAGTGGTCATTGATCATGGATTGATGGCTTCATTGAGGGTTAATTATCGCTGGCTGAAAGGGTGGTCGCGAAAACACCTCGTGCACCAGGGGTTCAAAGTATTGCAAGGTTTCGCTGTCATAGGCAGGATCGAAAGAACACTGATCCAGTCGTTCGCAGAAACGAACGCAACTGTTGTACCACGGGTGTTCTTTATACTGATCCCGACCGTTGGGGTCCAAGCCCACGTGATGAGCATAGTAGATCATCTGGAACAGACCATGCATCTCTACTACCCAGGTGACTTCAGATCGGACGTAGGGCCTGATGATGGCAGCAGCCAGCTGGGAGTGATTTAACGGCGCCAGGCAATCACCAATGTCGTGCACCAGGGCAGCAACAATCCATTCTATGTCCATACCCTCTCGCTCAGCCCGGGTTGCGGCTTGCAAGGCATGTTCCAGGCGATGAATTTTGTAGCCTTGCAGGCCAGTCTCAAGGTTCCGCAGCTGGCTTAGAATATTTTCTGGTAATGCATTGATCTGGTCACGCTCATACTCAGCCAGCATCCTGTAGTCAGCGCCGGATCCTTCTGACATTTTTGAAAAGCTTACAGTGCTCATGGGTTACCCCTGATTTGAATGGTTTTGCTGGTCCTATAATACTACTTTAATACGACGGGCAGCATTTTAGCGAATCCTGGTTTTGAAGGATCTGAGTGCACAATCTGAACCTGTCGCTATTTGTTCTTGTGTCGTCGCTGTGAGGGTTTTTCAACGCGCCAGTTTTCTCTGGCCAGGCCGAGGCTGACCAGCGATTCTCCAAAAACGCCGGATGGCCTGTTTTCGCTGGGCCTGCACCGAGATAAAGGGTGTTGCCAGGGCCAGGTTCTTCTAACAGCAGGTTGCTGATAGGTTGTGAGCTATTTTCTTGGCGATTGATTGAAGGCTTGCCTTAAGCGAGTGACAATATGGCAATGAAAGCTATTTAGCATGATTAGAAAAGGGAGAAGGCTCATTAAAGTAGGTTTTATCGGGTTAGGCAATGTGGGCGCAAAACTGGCGCAGTCGCTACTGAGAAACGATGTGGGCCTGATCGTTCATGACATCGATACTGATAAGGTCAGGCCATTCGTCGATGCTGGGGCTGGCTGCTCTGACGCGCCTGCGGGAATGATTCAAAAGGTGGACGTGCTGATTACCTGTCTGCCATCGCCCAGTATCAGTGCCAGCATGATGGAAGGTGAACAAGGGGCTTTGAAGGGTTTTTCTACAGGCAAGATATGGCTGGAGATGAGCACAACCGATGAGGCGGAGGTCCGCCGGTTAGGTGCCAGAGTCATGCATCTCGGTGGAAGGGCGGCAGATTGCCCAGTATCCGGCGGCTGTCATCGGGCAGAAACGGGTAATATCGCCATTTTAGCCGGCTGTGAAAGGGCCACGTTTGAGCAGATACTGCCACTGCTGTCCATCATGGGAAGGGAGATCTTGCATACTGGCCCTTTGGGGTCGGCTTCAACTTTGAAAGTGTGTACCAATTACCTGGCAACGGCGAACCTGGTTTCGGTTTGCGAGGCACTGACCGTGTGCAAGGCTGCGGGATTAGATCTGGCGACGGCGTATCAGGCCATCCGAATTTCTTCGGGCAATTCATTTGTCCGCGAAACTGAAGGGCAAGTTATCCTGAACGGTAGCCGAAATATTAATTTCACCATGGACCTCGTTCTCAAAGACCTGGGTTTATTTCAGAAAATTGCCGATCGAAGTGGCGTGGGCCTGGATTTATCACCCCTGTTACTCGAGGTCTTCAGGGATGGTCAAGCCAGGTTTGGTTCGCGCGAGTGGTCGCCTAATATTATCCGCAGGCTTGAACAAGCAACCGGCCTGTCGGTTACAGCAGCGGGATTTC
>JAPKEK010000026.1 GCA_028822125.1 Pseudomonadales bacterium
CCAGCACCCGCCGCTGCAATGTAATTTAAGGACTCTCGAATGGACCAGGATCTTTTTGGTTCCGTGCGTCTGGTACCAAATGCATCTCTAAGTGTGTTGACGACCTGTACCCGAACCAGGCAGGCCTCGTCTTCGCAGATCTCACCTCTAACCAGTGCATAGTGAATGACATTGCTTGTGGTATCGGTGTAGGTTCGCAGCGTAAAAGGGCCTGCATCCGTTAGTATTTCTTTCTTATCGATGAGCGCTATGGTTTTATCGTTTAGTGCACGATAGTGTATCAAGTCGGCAATGGTGCCTACTTTAATGCCATGTTGGCGGGCGAAAATTTCCAGTTCCGGTCGTTGTGCCATTGTACCGTCTTCGTTCATGACCTCTACGATAACGGCTGCTGGTTCGTAGCCTGCCATTCTAGCTAGATCACAGCCGGCTTCAGTGTGACCAGCGCGGGTAAGAACGCCACCGGGTTTGGCAATCAGCGGGAAAATATGCCCGGGCATGACCAGGTCCGCTGGCTGGGCATTTTTGGCGACCGCAGTTCTGACTGTTTTTGCACGATCTGCTGCAGAGATACCAGTCGTTATGCCTTCTGCGGCTTCGATTGACACGGTAAAGTTGGTTTCGTGTTGTGATGAGTTCTTGTTTACCATCAGCGGCAAATTCAGCTGCTCACCTCTTCCTTCGGTTATAGTCAGGCAGATCAGGCCGCAGGCATGCCGGGCGAAGAAAGTAATATGTTCCTGTGTAACAACTTCTGCTGCAATGATCAGATCGCCTTCATTTTCGCGATCTTCATCATCCATGATCAGGACCATTTTACCCTGACGGAAGTCCTCTAAGATTTGTTCAGTCGTATTTAACTCCACAACATTGCTTCCTGTTCCCTGAATAACTGTGATTATACTGAAATGGTTAAACAACTGTGCCTTTATCAGCATTCATTTTATACTTGGATCAACGCTTATCAATTGGTTTAATAATGTCGAGAGCTGTAGTTGCCAGAGATTTGCTCAGGGATATTCCCGGCGCCAACCTGATTGACGATCCTAATCGTTTGCGAGTGTATGAAAGTGATGGCTTAACCGCAAAGAAACAATTGCCTGCTTTGGTTGCAATTCCTGATTCGCTCGAGGCGCTGCAGCAGATTGTCAAAGTCTGTTATAGCAATACCATACCGCTGGTGGCGCGAGGCGCTGGTACAGGGCTGTCTGGTGGTGCCACGCCGCATGCCGATGGCGTTCTGGTCAGTCTGGCTCGGTTCAACCAAATTCTGGAGGTAGATGCAAAGAATCTGATTGCCAGGGTGGAACCAGGCGTGACTAATCTGGCCATCTCCGATGCTGCTTCAGAGTTTGATCTGTTTTATGCGCCAGATCCTTCTTCTCAGGTGGCCTGTACTATCGGCGGAAATGTTGCCGAAAATTCAGGTGGTGTACACTGTTTGAAGTATGGTCTTACCGTTCATAATGTGCAGGGGTTGAAAGTCCTAACAGCACAAGGTGAGATTATCGAGGTTGGCGGTCTTGAGCTTGACCAGCAGGGCTTTGATTTGCTGGCATTGCTGCATGGGTCTGAGGGCATGCTAGGACTTGTCATTGAGGTGATGGTAAATCTGATAGCCAATCCTGAAGCAGTAGCTGTATTGATGGCGGGCTTTGCTGACTGCGCACAGGCCGCTGATGCCGTGGGAGAATTGATTGGCCTTGGCGTTATACCCGCTGGGCTGGAATTAATGGATCGACTCGCCATACAGGCTTCCGAAGATTTCGTACACGCAGGTTACCCTCTTGATGTGGAAGCGCTGCTACTGTGTGAATTGGATGGGTCCGAGGATGACGTGCAAGATCAGATAAACCTGGTTGAACGCCAGTTTCGTGCCAGTGGTGCTGCAACTGTCGTGGTTGCCAGAGACCCGATAGAACGGGCGCGACTATGGCGGGGAAGAAAAGCCGCGTTTCCGGCTGTGGGCAGAATTTCTCCGGACTATTACTGTATGGATGGCACCATTCCCCGCAGGGAGCTGTCCCGGGTATTGAATCGAATTGCTGAGTTATCGCTCAAGTATGCCTTGCGGGTGGCCAATGTTTTTCATGCAGGAGATGGAAACCTGCACCCGCTTATCCTCTATGATGCCAATGCAGCGGGACAATTGGCTGCAGCGGAAGCTTTTGGTGCTGAAATTCTTGAAATGTGTGTGGCGTCTGGGGGAACTATCACGGGTGAGCATGGTGTGGGTCTCGAAAAATTAGACCAGATGTGTAACCAGTTTTCGAGCGACGAGTTACAAGTTTTTCATGGTATAAAACACGCTTTTGACGGGCAAGGAATTCTGAATCCTGGTAAAGCGATTCCAACGCTGAATCGTTGTGCTGAGTTTGGTGCCATGCATGTCCGCTCAGTCCTTGGAAAAGAAACCAAACCCGGCCTGGAACGCTTTTAGATGGGCGCTGACCATACCAGTTCTATCCTTGAACAGATCCAGCAGGCCAGGGCGTCCGGGCAGAGGCTGCAGATTCAGGGTTCAGGTAGCAAGGACTTCCTCGGATATATTGCGGCCAATCTGATGGTGTTGAGCACACTGCAGCACAGTGGCGTGATCTGTTACCGACCGGAGGAATTGGTTATTACGGTGAGGGCAGGTACCCGCCTGTCTGAATTGGATGCTGTTTTAGCAGGAGCAGGCCAATACCTGCCTTTTGATCCGCCGCAGTTGGGCGGTGATCCTACCGTGGGCGGAATCGTTGCCAGTGGCCTGTCGGGTCCAGGGAGGCCCTTTCGTGGTGCAGTGCGTGATGCTATGTTAGGGGTAACCCTTGCTACCGCCGAGGGTTCAGCCGTTCATTTTGGCGGTGAGGTGATGAAAAATGTGGCTGGATATGATGTGTCACGATTGATGGTTGGCGCCATGGGAACCCTGGGCTGTATTCTGGATGTCAGTTTAAAGGTACTACCCAAACCGCAGCATGAATGCTGCCTAAGCCTTGCCATGCCGCCAGCGGACATCATTGATCTGATTTGTTCCTGGCGCCGGGAAGCCGCTCTAACTGCGGCCGCTTTTGTAGACAGGCAATTAGTTCTACGTTTTTCTGGTTCCCATCAGGAAGTGTCAAGAGTGGCCGGAAAGTGTCCTGGTGTGGCAGTTGCCGATACCGTGTTTTCTGATCTGCGTGATCTGAAGTTTTCCACGACAGGGAATTTATTGCGTTTGAGTGTCGCCGTCGATTCCAGCTATGGTCTTGAAGATGCGGTAGCTGTGGACTGGGCAGGCGGGATTAGATGGCTGGAAGATTCTACTTTGGGCCTGGCCCGGCTCAGCGAGGGCCATGGTGTTCAATATTTTGGCAGGCCTGACATCAAACAGCGATTTTCACCTTTATCAGCAGGTCTGGACTTAATCCACAGGAACATAAAACAGGAATTTGATCCAACCGGACTTTTCAATTATCAACGCCTTTACGGAGCCTGGTAATTGCAGACAATCATTCATTCTCGACTTAAAAGTGACGCGCGTGCCATACGGGCGGACCAGATATTGCGCAGCTGTGTTCATTGTGGATTCTGTATTTCTGCCTGTCCCACCTATCAATTGCTTGGCGACGAACTGGATAGTCCCAGGGGTCGAATCTACCTGATAAAAAATATGCTTGAAGACGATGCCATTGCTGAAGCAACTTCCACGCATCTGGATCGGTGTCTGACCTGTCGCAGCTGCGAGACAGTGTGCCCTTCAGGGGTTGAATATGTTGAGTTGCTGGATATAGCCAGGGCAATGATAGTCGAGCGTAAAGGGCTGGACCTGCTGACTCGATTCAAGCGCTGGCTAGTGCGTAAACTGCTGTTGAAAGTGTGGCTCACCCGGATCAGTGCAGTAATGATTCGACTGGTCCATCCGCTGCTTCCTAATAGCCTGGGGGCTCAGGCTGCACTGTCCAGGCCCTATATTGTGACGCCTATTCAAACCCTTGAAGACCCGGTCAATCCTGTTGCCAGGGTTCTGCTACTCAAGGGCTGTGTACAGCAATCCCTGACGCCGAACGTCAATGCGGCATTGACTGCTCTGCTTCGGCAGCAGGGTGTTGCCTGCCAGTTCGTGAAAGCTGAAGGCTGTTGCGGGGCACTCGAGTATCATCTCGGTGAACATGATTACGGTAAACTAAGGATGAAGGCATTGATTGATGCTGTTTATCCTCTGCTCGAAGATCTGGATTACATTGTTTCCAGTGCCAGTGGCTGTGGCGTAACGCTCAAGCAGTACCCTGCTTATTTTTCAGAAGACAGGTTTCCAGAAGATAAGGCCTATGCGCAGAAAGCGCTGGCTGTTTCTGCCAAGGTGGTTGACGTGGTTGAATTGATGGACCGCTTTGATTGGCATTGCAGTGCAGATCGAGTCAGCGTACACACACCCTGTACTTTAAGTCATGGTCAAGGCCTGGACCACCAGGTGACAGCGCTGCTTGAAAAAGCGGGTGCCAGTATCCAGACAGTGAAAGGGCATCTGGCCTGTTGTGGTTCTGCCGGAAGCTATAGTGTATTGCAACCGCTTCTCGCAGATCGGCTGAGAGATGCTATGCTGGAAGCTCTGGGTCGAAGCCAGCCAGACTTTATTGTCACTTCTAATATCGGCTGCCAGCTACATCTGGCGGTTAATAGCAAGGTTCCAGTGGTTCACTGGCTCGAATACCTTTACCAGCACAGAATCTAGATTCCCTTTACAACCCTTGGATAACCACGATGTCAGCGGCACTGGACTTGAAGCGATACTGGGCAAGTTGCTGGTAGGCTTTCGAGCGATACCAGTTAAGTGCGGCGGATTTATCAGTAAAGCGTAGAATCACTGTTCTGGACCCCTTGGGCACGCCTTCAAGGACTTCTCCAGCGTCATCCACAGCACATACTTCGCCCTGGAATTGCTGCAGGATTTCCATAAATCCGGCTTCGTAGAGGCGGTAAGTATCGCGATCCGAAATGGTTACGTGGGCGACGACATAAGCGCTCAAGTGACGGTCTCCGTATTGAAGTAGAGCCAATGTAATAAGCCTTTCTGGGCATGTAGTCTGTTTGCCGATTGCAGATAGATTATTGACCTTGGGTCACTGACCATCTCCGGGGTGATTTCGTAATGATCATGAATCGGCATATCGTGCATGATTTTGCAGTTGCTATCCTGAATCAGTGCGCTATTAATCTGAAACGGTACCATTTGCTCGATTAAGGCGTCTTTTTCAGCGGTCCGGCTAGGGTCATCAAAGTACTGCATGTCGATCCAGGTATCGGTGTATATGAAATCTGCGTTCTTGACTGCTTCTGCCGGATGCTTGAGGTGGTTTATTTTTGCGTTCTCACGAATGATTTTCTGGATATCAGCATCGTAGCTTTCTGAGCTGGAATCTGTTGGTGGGGTGGCAAGCGTAAAGCGAAACCCCAGTTTTGATGCAATCAGGGTTAACGAATTTGATACATTGTTCTGGACGCCCGTATAAACCAGGTGAACGTCTTCCAGTGGTTTGTCCGTGTGCTCGGTGATGGTTAATACATCTGTCAGGGCCTGGCACGGATGGTATTTCTCGCAGCAGCCATTGATAACGGGTACCTGGCTGGAGGCAAGCATTTTCTGGACGTCCCGGTGTTCGAGCAATCGAGCCATAATGCAGCTGACATTTCTTGAAAGATATTCAATCTCGTGCTGGATTCCAGTCAGGATGAAGTTTGAGGAACGCCAATCGATAAAAATGCTGTGCCCGCCTAACTCAGTCATAGCGACTTCAAAGGACACCCTCGTTCTGGTGCTGGTCTTCTGAAACAGCATGGCCAGCGATTCTCCTTTGAGGCAGTCCTGATAGTGTCTGGGGTTGTCCTTTATTTTTTTCGCGCGGCTTAGGATTTCACGGATTTCAGTTCCGGTATAATCTTTGAGGTTAGCAAGATGGCGCATAAACGGACTCCAAAAAAAAAAGAACTCATAGGAGTTCTTCGATCTGGATTAAATACCATTGGAAGGTTAGCCGATGGCAGGGGGATTGTATAGAGGGGCTTTACCTGAATCAAAAATAGGCTTAGTTTAAAATCAATGAAGGAGTAACAAAATGGAATATAAGCGCCTGGGCCAGAGTGGCTTGAAAGTATCCCTGGTTGGCCTGGGCTGTAATAATTTTGGCCGACGCTGTGATGAGGATGCTACAACAGCAATTGTGCATGCGGCCCTGGATCAAGGCATTAACTTCTTTGATACGGCAGACATCTATGGTGGAGCAGGACAATCAGAGAAACTGCTGGGTAAAGCAATCAAGGGCCTTGACCGAAGTCAGTTGATTGTAGCGACCAAGTTTGCCAACCCAATGGGAGAGGGGCCTTTACGCCGTGGTGCTGCCAGGGGATATATCGTTAAAGCAGTTGAAGACAGTTTGCGGCGCTTAGACACAGAATATATTGATCTGTATCAGCAGCATGTGCCGGATGCAGATACGCCTATTGAAGAAACCATAAGGGCTCTGGATGATCTGATTCGGTTGGGTAAGGTCCGTTATATTGGCAATTCGAACTTTACTGGCTGGCAGATCGCCGATGCAGACTGGACCGCTAAGTCGCTTGGCTTGAATTCTTTTTCATCAGCACAGAATCTCTATAATCTGCTTGATCAGAGAGTCAGCCGAGAGGTAATCCCTGCCTGTGAACGGTTCCAGGTTGGTTTATTGCCTTATTTCCCGCTTGCCAGTGGCATGCTCACTGGTAAGTACTTAAGAGGTGAGGCCCCTGACAAGGGTACCCGCCTGGCGAGTATGGGTGAGCGGGGTAGAGCAGCACTGACTGACGCAGCATTTGATCGATTCGATCAGTACCAAAAATATGCCCAGGATGCGGGCCGCAGCATCCTCGAATTAGCCATGAGCTGGCTGGCAAGGCAAGATGTTGTCAGTAGCGTCATCGCTGGTGCGACCTCCGCCATGCAGGTGAAACAGAATGTCGAGGCAGCACAATGGTCGCTATCTAAAAGTGACCTGTTTGATATTGGAAAGTTGAGTTAGGATATGTGTGGGCGACTTAATATTATTGCTGACCCACTGGTCCAATTACTGATGCAGACAGTAGGGCAGCGCTATGCTGTTACCACGAAACTTAACGTTGCCCCGACAGAATCAGTGCCGGTCCTGCGCTATGAGGATGGCTGGTCTTTAACTGAGATGCGTTGGTGGCTGGTGCCTTGCTGGTCTGACGGGCCATCAAGCAAGTTCAGTATGTTCAATGCCAGAAGCGAAACCCTGACTAAAAGCCGTGCCTACCGGGAACCTTTTGCCAGTCGACGCTGCGTCATTCCGGTGAGCGGTTACTACGAATGGCGATCTTCAGCAGGGCAACGACAACCCATGTACTTTACTCCGGAGGACGGTTCTGGGTTTCTATTGGCAGGTTTGTGGGATGCCTGGCAGAGTGCAGATGGTGCGTTGCTCAGTTGCAGTATTATCACTGCCAGCGCACCGCCACAACTGAGCCGGTTTCATCATCGGGTTCCGGTTCAGCTGGCGGCATCGGATCTAATGACCTGGCTGGATGAAGGTACGTCAATACAAGCCCTGGCGGACTTGATGCAATCCGGCTTGCCTGGCCCGATTGTAGTTTGTGATGTCTCACGCGCCGTCAATAATGCCAGGTATAAGGATGAGCGCTGCCTACAGGCTTTGACTGAGCCGGAAATTATTCTCTGATACAGCAGCGCTGCCTGTTAAGAGCTCCTCGGCGCTTGTAAGTTTAACCCATATGGTAGAACACAGCCTTATTCCCATCTGGATCTCTAAAATAACCTCCATAGAAAGTCGGCATTCTTTCTCCTGAAGGTCCTTCATCGGTGGCACCCAGTTCCATGGCTCGAGCATAGAGTGAGTCAACCATGTCCCTTGATCCGGCAGGAATAGCGAGCATATGGCCATTGCCAATGTCTGCATCGTTACCATCGTAAGGTGTGCAGACAGCCAACATAGGTGCTCCCATGCTGGATCCAATAAAGGCAATGCGGCCGATGTCCATCAAAAGCTTGCCTCCAAGCGGTTCCAGTAAATCCCCCCAGAACTGTTTTGATTTTTCCATATCGGCTGTACCGATGGTTACGTATCCAATCATAATCTGGGTTCCTCACTGTTAATATTGTCTGTTTTGCATAGATGATACTCAGCAGAGCTCGATACGTCACTGCAAATTTTATCGAACTAAGCCGTTCGTTGTGCTTGCTCACCAAATCATGTTAATAATCATCTCGGGATATTTTATAAGAGGTTGGTTATGTTAGATGAATTGAGTTCTGAGCAGGCGGCGTTGCAGGGATTGACAGTGGCGTTTCATGCTCAGCAATACCCTGAACGCGCCGCTGTTGTGTCACCCCTGGGTAATCGCACCTTTGGCGAGCTAAACAGTAAAGCGAACCAGCTTGCGCGTGCCCTTCGGCAGTCTGGGCTGCAGCCTAATGATGGAGTGGCCATGCTGCTGGTGAACCGGCCTGAGTTTCTCGAAGTCTATTATGCCTGCATGCGGGCAGGCTTTAGGATAACACCCATCAACTGGCATCTGACCGGAGATAACGCCTCTTATATTGTCGCAAACTGTGAAGCTAAAGCCTTTATTGCTGATATTCGATGCGCGGAATCAGCTATAGAGGCGCTGCACACTAATCACGCACAGCTACAACTGGCAGCGTGTGTGGGTGGCGATCTTGATGGCTTCGCCAGTTATGAATCCGTCCTGTCAGATCGCACCGATAGTAATATTGAGAATCCGGAGCTGGGTTCCCATATGCTGTACACGTCAGGTACAACCGGGCGACCAAAAGGCGTTTTCAGGGAACGGGTAACGCTTGCTTCAAGCCCGGCTAGCGGCAGGGCTAGTGACACGGTAAATGCGGTATCTCTTGCGGCGGCATGGGATCCGCAAACGGACATGGCCTTGTGTACCGGGCCTGCTTATCACGCGGCTCCGCTGGCATTTAACATCATTGCGCCAATAGCCAATGGTGTCGGTACCGTTTTGATGGACAAGTGGTCCCCGGAAGAAGCCCTGCGACTGATAGCTGAACACAAGATCTCTCATACTCACATGGTAGCCACCATGTTCCACAGGCTTTTAGCACTGCCGCAGCAGCTAAGGGATCAATTCGAATTAACCAGTCTTCGATTTATCCTACACGGAGCGGCACCCTGTCCGGTTCATGTCAAGGAGAGCATGATGAAGTGGCTGGGCCCGGTATTGTTTGAATACTATGCTGCCACAGAAGGCGGAGGCGGTTTTTTTGTGGGTCCGCAGGAATGGTTGAAAAAGCCAGGAACAGTGGGCAAGACACCACCGCAAGCCGATAATCGTATATTGGATGATGACGGTAATAGACTGTCAGCGGGTAAGATTGGCACCATTTATTTTAAAGCCCCAGCGCTTCGTTTTGAATATTTCAAGGATGCAGATAAAACTGCAGGCAGCTATCGAGGAGACTATTTTACCCTGGGTGATATGGGCTACCTGGATGAAGATGGATACCTGTTCTTAACGGGCAGGAGTGCTGAAACCATTATCTCAGGTGGCGTCAATATTTATCCTCAGGAAACCGATGATGTGATGTTGAGACATCCCGCTGTTGCAGATGTCTGCACCATTGGCATTCCCAGTGAAGAGTGGGGCGAAGAGGTCAAGTCAGTGGTTATGCTAAAGCAAGACAGCGTAGCAAGTGAAGCTATGGCACAGGAATTGATTGCCTTTACAAAAGATCACCTGCCTGGATTTAAATCTCCAAGGACCATAGACTTTGTTGATGATTTGCCGCGCTTGCCTTCTGGGAAAATACAGCGAAAGGTGGTCAGGGAGCCCTTTTGGTCAGGCCGGGAAAAACAGATCTGATACCATTGTTAACTGTTGCTTATAGTTTGGTGAGGTAAAGCCATGCGTTTGAAAGTACTGTTGTTTTTGCTGGTGGCCCAGACCAGCGCTTATGCGGCAAGTCCGAGCGCGGTGCCTGCCCGGCATGGCCTGGTTACCTCTACGTCTGCTCTGGCCAGTCAGGCCGGGGTAGATATATTACGCCAGGGCGGTAACGCTGTTGATGCTGCCGTTGCTACTGCTTTTGCCCTGGCTGTGACCTATCCCGCAGCGGGCAATATCGGCGGTGGCGGGTTTGCCCTGGTGCGCCTGCCTGATGGCAGGGTGTTTTCTCTGGATCATCGTGAAACAGCACCTGCGTCAGCTTCCAGAGATATGTATCTGGACACTGACGGTGAGATTATCAAGGGTCTTTCCCTTAAAACGCACAAAGCATCAGGAACGCCGGGTTCGGTAGACGGCTTGCTTGAATTGCATGGCAAATTTGGCGTATTAGATCGAAAGACAGTCATACAGCCTGCTATTGATCTGGCCCAGGGAGGTTTTCCACTGAGCTGGCAGATGGCGGAAAGTTTTAATCGAATGTTGCGCCTGGCACCCGATTTTACAGCAACCAGGACAAAGTTCTCCAATGCGGGTGAGCCTTTTCAAACCGGCGACATATGGAAACAACCGGATCTAGCCAGGACGATGCAAGCGATTTCCGAACAGGGCCGCCAGGGTTTTTATAAGGGCTGGGTAGCCGCAGCTATAGCTGCTGAGATGCGTTCTGGCGATGGTAATATCACTGCGTCAGATTTACAGCAGTACCGTTCAGTATGGCGATCGCCTATCAAAGGTGAGTATCGCGGTTATCAGGTCTGGAGCATGGGCCCACCTTCTTCTGGTGGCGTTCTGCTGGTGCAAATGCTCAATATGCTGGAGGCATATGATATTAAATCAATGGGTTGGGGCAGCGCTGAAAGGGCCCATCTGATGGTGGAGGCAGAGCGCCGTAGTTACGCTGACCGCGCCAGGCACCTCGGCGATCCAGACTTCTGGGATGTCCCTGTTGCATTGCTTACTTCAAAGGAATATGCCAGACAACGTATGAGTAATTTTGATGCCAGCCAGGCCACTTCAAGTCACCTGGTGGGCGCGGGTGAGGGTAATCACGAAAGCGAGCAGACGACGCATTTTTCGGTGATAGATAAAGACGGCCTGATGGTGTCATTGACAACGACTTTGAATAGCGGTTATGGCAGTCGTCTGGTAATTCCCGGCACGGGAATACTGATGAATAATGAGATGGACGATTTCTCCATTAAACCGAACACGCCCAACCAGTTCGGGCTACTTGGCATGGAGGCTAATGAGATTTCACCCCGGAAACGGATGTTGAGCTCCATGACGCCGACTTTGGTTACGCATGAGGGTAAGCCTTTCCTGATAACTGGCTCGCCAGGTGGTTCGACCATCATCACCACCGTTTTGCAGGTCATTGTCAATCTAGTTGATCACGGTATGGGCATTGCCGATGCAGTTGCCCTGCCTCGTTTCCATCATCAATGGTTACCGGATGTCATCTACTACGGGCGTTACGGTCTCAGTCCGGATACAATAGACAAGCTGCGTAGCAAAGGCCATGAACTCAAGCAAAGAAGTGTGCTTGGCGATGCTAACAGTATTCATATTGTTGATGGTGTTCGTTATGGATTTAAAGATCCAAGACATGAAGGCCAGGCGGTGGGTTATTAAACCCGGTTTTTCGTTAGAGCCTAAATTTGGAACATAAATTTGGAGCATAAAGTTAGAGCTTGAATTTAGAACTTAAATTTAGCGGGCCTGCTGGGTCTTCACTGCATTTTGGATTGATGAAGACACGGTGAAGCAGCAATAATTCAGAAGGGTTGTAGAGTGGATTTATCGTGTTTTAAAGCGTACGACATTAGGGGGCGAATTCCTGACCAGTTGAATACTGAGGTGGCATTCAGGATA
>JAPKEK010000577.1 GCA_028822125.1 Pseudomonadales bacterium
ATCATGTTCAATCCAATGATCTGTCCCTTTACCTGATCCGCTAGTGGCTTTGCATGATCCAGAGTTCGGTTAGCAATGGTTATCTGGTTGACCCCTGCCTCGGTTAGATGTTTTGCAGATAATTCGATCATTTCATTGACGCCCACAAGTAAGGCGCTGCAATTGGAAATATCGGTAAACAGGCGTTTGGCCAGATTGATGGCGGTTGACGGAGCAGAAATAACATGGCGACCTACGCTGGTTTCCGTTCGCACTCGTTTTGCAGTACGGAAAGTCGCATGAGCCACCTGCTGCAGATTGGCACCCAGGGTAGAGGCTGCCTGTGAATCGGCAAAGGCAGCTTTGACCTGTCCGAAAATCTGGGGTTCACCGAGCACCATGGAATCCAGTCCTGAGGCGACTCGCATCAGGTGTTGCACTACCTGTTCATTGACGAAGTGATAATCGCTGCCATCCAGTTCATGGCATTGCAGACCGTGGTACTGTGCTAACCAGTCTCTGATTTTGTCTGGCACAAGCGATGACCCTGAGGCAATGATTTCGGTTCTATTACAGGTAGACAGGATGACCACTTCGTCCAGGCTCAGTTCTGCCTTCAGAGTGGCGAGTGCTAATTTGAGTTGCTCTGGTCCGAAGGCGATTTTCTCCCTTAACGCGATTGGCGCGCTCTGATGATTAATGCCCAGTAAGGTCAGATTCATGAGTTGGTTCAGCATCACCCACCGAGGTTGGGTGACTTTCGGTCCTCGTAAAATTAGAATAGTTACAATTTTGCTGAGGTCTTGACCTCGATTTAGCGTATTGTACGTTGGTTCACAAGGAATTACAGGTAATCCTGTTCAGGCATTTTAAGATCATGAAAGTTAAGTTACTTTGCCCAAACGCAAGTTTATTGCTTGCCACCATTATTTTAATTGGTTTGTCGAGTTGTACGTCTAACTCTACTGTTCAGTTGCACAGCGTTTCGATTGAAGCGCCAGAATTGGCGAGTGCATCTGATGGCAAGCCGAGCTCTGAGGATGGGGAGATAGAGTATCCAGTACGCGCCTTCAGCCAACAGGGTCTGTATGAACTGCTGGTTGCCGAAGTCGCAGGTTATCGTGGCCAATATAAGATCGCTTTGAGTAAATATCTGGAACAGGCCAAAGCAACTCAAGATGCAGGGGTGGCCGCCAGAACGACGCGATTGGCTAATTATCTCAAGGACCAGCGGAGTATTTTTCTAGCGTCGAGAATCTGGGTTCAGGCTGATCCGGATAATCTTGAAGCCCGGCGTTATTTCGTCGATCAGTTAATCCGTCAGCGTGATTACGTTCAGGCAATGTCGCAGATGAAGGAGGTTAAACGGTTAGGCGGAGATGCGCATTTTGATATTTTTGCTTATCGAGTCGCCAGTATGGACGTTGAAGGTAGGCAAAATCTGCTGCTCAGTGTTGTAGAAATGCTGGATAACTTCCCCGATGACGAGGATCTTCGGTTTACCCAGGCAGCACTGCTGGAACGGACCGGCGAGCCCGAAAAAGCGCTGGAAATTGTGGACTTGTTGCTGGCTGAGGGGGTCCACGTCAATCTCGTTATTTTGAAGGTCAATCTATTGCGCGTATTGGGCCAAGGCTCTGATGTAATGGATTTTCTAGATGCCCAGATAGCAATGGGTACGGATTCTAGAAGGGTCAGGGCAATGTATGCAAGGCAGCTGTTTGACTCAGATCGGCGTCAGGAGGCCAAACTGCAATACCAATTGCTGCTCGGTGATGATCCTGATGATGATGAGGTTCTGTTCGCTCTGGCGCTGATAGCGATGCAAGAGGATGATGATCAGAGTGCCCGGAAATACCTGAATAGAATGATTCGACTTAATCTCCGTCGAGATGATGCCTACTATTATCTGGGTTCTCTGGCTGAAAAGGCCGGCGATAATATGCTGGCTATTCGAGAGTACGGGAAAGTTAACAAGGGTTATAACTTTATTTCAGCGCAGGCTCGAATTGCCAGTTTGATCTCAGGTCAGGTTGGCTTGTCTGAAGCCAGAAATTTTTTGGGCCAAAGCAGGATTGCCAATCCTGAATCCCAGAGGCCGCTGGTGTTGTTAGAAGCCCAGTTGCTGTCTGAAGCCAGCGCGGAAGATGAATTATTTGGCTTTCTTGACAGCCAGCTAGCGCTGGATCCTGATAATTTGGGCCTGCTCTATTTTAGAGCAATGAGTGGACAGAAATTTGGCAGCCTGGATATCCTGGAAAGAGACCTGCAGAAAGTTATTCAGTTGGACCCGGG
The DNA here is from genome assembly GCA_028822125.1 of Pseudomonadales bacterium. Taxonomy (GTDB): domain Bacteria; phylum Pseudomonadota; class Gammaproteobacteria; order Pseudomonadales; family Azotimanducaceae; genus UBA9926. The sequence goes on from JAPKEK010000577.1 coordinate 2,275, forward strand.
CAATGCAGATGCTTTGAATGCGCTGGGCTATACGCTTGCAGACCAGACTGATCGCCATGAAGAAGCTCACTCCTTGATTACCAGAGCACTGATAATCAAACCTGAAGAAGCTGCATTTCTTGATTCCATGGGTTGGGTATTGTATCGGTTGGAGCGGTTGTCAGAAGCCATAG
>JAPKEK010000578.1 GCA_028822125.1 Pseudomonadales bacterium
TGTTTTTTGCCAACAAAGGCTAAATGAGTTTTTGTGCGATGATGAAGGTATCCATAATAAACCATGTGCAGGAGAAGCATTGTGAGACTTGAAAATAAAGTGGCCATTGTCACCGGTGCGGGCCAGACGGCGGGGACAACCATTGGCAACGGTCGTGCAACTGCCATTTTGTTTGCCCGCCAGGGCGCAAAAGTGATGTTGGTGGATAGAGACGATGTCAGCGTTAAAGAAACCGCCGATCTGATTCGGGCCGAAGGCGGTGATTGCCTAACCAAGAGCATGGATGTAACCGATGCAAAAGCTTGCAAGGAGATGGCTGAGCATTGCCGTGCCTATTTTGGCCGTGTAGATATTCTGCATAATAATGTGGGTATTGGCACGGGAGATCGCGGCGTGACCCATCTCAGCGAGGAAAACTGGGATAGAATCATGGACGTTAATCTGAAAAGCATGTTTTTGACAGCCAAGTATTGCATTCCAGTCATGCGGGACCAGCAGTCGGGGGTTGTGATTAATATCTCTTCGGTCGCGGCTATTGCAGCGACCAGTATGCTGGCCTACAAAACCTCAAAAGCTGGGGTCGTTGCTTTGACCCAGCAGATTGCCGGTGCCAATGCTCGTTTTGGTATCCGGGCAAACTGTATTTTACCGGGCCTGATGAATACACCTATGGCGATAGAGGGCTATTCTGCGCTGCGCGGAGTGCCCAGAGAACAGGTTATTGCCGAAAGAGATGCCAGGGTGCCCCTGGGCGGGAAAATGGGCTCTGCCTGGGATGTCGCCCATGCCGCTTTATTCCTGGCCAGTGAAGAGGCAAGCTTCATTACGGGCGTTAATCTGCCAGTAGATGGTGGGCAAAGCATTAAAGTGGGTTAGTCCAGAACGGTTTCTTACCGGACTGCCGTCGATGGAGGTTACTGTTTACTAGTGGTATTGAATTAAATTGAACTTTGTTTGAGTGTGATTGCGCGTGTAGCAGGTTAGAACTGATTGATATCGTCCCGCCCGGGCGACAGTCAGTGATCGTAGATGCTATAGCAGCCTTGCGACGTCGAATTTGCTGTTGATTGAAAATATGCGAAGATCGATAGATCACCGTTCAAGGGAGTTGCCATGTCTACATCAGAAAGCTTCAAAGACTTTGAAACTGACAAGCAAGGCCGGGCCTATGGTCATCCTGTGGCCACAAGCGATGAGGAACTGGTGCGAGTGGGCCCAGGCACCAAAGGTGGAGAGTTGCTGCGGCGTTATTGGCAACCTTTCGCATTGGCAGAGGAAGCCACCTCCAAGCCAAAACACGTGAAGATATTAAGTGAGAACCTGGTTCTTTTTCGTGACGGGGATGGCCAAGCTGGACTGCTATACCCTCGCTGTATGCATCGTGGTACAAACCTGATTTACGGGAAAGTTGAACAGCAGGGTATTCGTTGCTGCTATCACGGTTGGTTATTTGGTGTGCAGGGCCATTGCCTGGAAATACCCACAGAGAAAAATGAAAAACTTCGCAGCAACATACGTCAGCCTTGGTATCCGGTAAAGGAAGAGTTTGGTCTGTTGTTTACCTACATGGGACCACCGGACCGGGAGCCGTTATTTCCAACTTTCTCTATTGCAGAAAACCTTGGACCCGGTGAAAGAGTAACAGCATTTCGCTCCGATTCAGGACCGAATGGTCCACATCCAAAAATTGCCGCCAGCAGTGATTACAACTGGTGGCAGATGTATGACAACTGGATGGACCCATTTCACGTTTGCGTGTTGCATTTTTCGATTAATGGGTCGCAGTTTTCGCCCAACCTGGGCATTATTCCGGAAGTGAAATTCGTGCAGACTGACGATGGCGTGATATCGATTCAAAAACGGCGTATCCCAAATGGTCCGGTGCAGCAGCGCATCAGCCAGGTGATTATGCCGAACTTGAATTGTACCGCCGGTGTGTCTGACGAAGATCTGGGCCCAGCAGGTCTTAGCTGGACTTTGCCTATCGATGACACCAGTTATGTTCTTTTCGGCCTGACACGCATTGACAGGGACAACCCACCTAAGAGGCCTGCCATTCCAATGCTTCAGGATGATTGGGGGCCTGGCCATCGCAAACCGTTCAGTGAGTGGTCACTTGAGGATCACCAGACCTGGCAGACAGATTATGTTGCTCAGAAAGGCCAGGGTGATATCAGCCTGCATAGTGAAGAGCATCTTATGGCCGGAGACAAGGGAACAGCGCTCTCGCGGCGGATGTTTCGACAACTCGCTGAGCGTGTTGCCAAGGGTGAAGACCCGTTCGGCGCTGGAGCGAATGAGCCTTACCGAGTGGAAATTCTGGCGGGAAATTCATTGCTGGACCCAGAAACGGGAGAATGTATTGCAGGCTATGCATCCCGTACCTGATCTCTGGCTATGCTAAACACAGCAAACGATGGCATACCCTGCTCCTCACTGTGGG
>JAPKEK010000579.1 GCA_028822125.1 Pseudomonadales bacterium
GTAGAAAACCAGATATGCTTTAATATTCACTGTGCAACGCTGGCCGAGCATACACTTACTCACAACGGGCTTGGTAATACCATGGCAGTACACCGGCAAAGATCTTATCCAGATGAGGCTGGATCGATAGCTTATAGCCCGCGCCCTCTACGTGAAGACTATGGGTAAAGAAAAGAAACATGCCTGAACTACTGGACTTATTAAAACCGAAGCAGCGATTATTTGTAGCTGGCAGCAGTAATGAGCCAACTGCACTGCTAAACCATCTAGCGCAGTTTGAGCTTCCCGATCAATTGGAATTTATTCAGTTCCCACTTGCTGGCTATAACAGTATCGACTTTACTCAATTCAATGCGACAGCTGTTCTGACAACTTTTTTTATGACGCCCTCACTGGCCGGCGCAGATCCCAGGCGATTACAGTTCCTGCCCATGCAGATGCGGGCCGTCTACGACTACCTGTCCAGTAACCTGGACGTAGCACTACTGCAGATTGCAAGAGACAGACATGGCATTCTGCGACTGGGCCCGAATGTTGATTTTGCTCAAGCCGTACTGAGTTCGGCCAGAGTAATCCTTGCGGAACTCAATCACGGAATCACCGCACCTGCCGGTTGCCCCCGAATAGATCTGGACCAAATTGATTTCCTATTCGAATCAGAACGCCCTCTGCGGCAACAGGTAACGCCTGCGATCGATACCAGTGCACAACAGATAGGAGCCTATGTCGCTGAACTCATAAATAATGGGGACTGTATTCAAACAGGGATTGGCGCGATTCCAACTGCCATCCTTAAACAGCTCGAAGGAAAATCAGACCTCGGTTTTCATGGCGGCTTAATCGACGATGCTGGCATGGCCCTGATCCGCCATGGAAATGTCACAGGCAATCGCAAACCTCTGGACAAGGGATTGCACATAACGGGTATGGCCCTGGGCAGCAACGATCTGCTCGACTGGCTGGCTGACAACCCCTCGGTTGTCTTTCGTGGTGCCAACTACACCCATGAAGTTGCAGCCATACGCCAATTGCCTAATTTCGTTTCGGTGAATTCAGCCGTGGAAATCGACCTGTACGGTCAGGTCAATGCGGAATATGCCGGGGGCAGACAGATCTCAGGTACCGGCGGGTCTGTGGATTTTATGCGGGCAGCTAAAGCATCATTCGGAGGGCGGTCCATAGTAGCGATGAGTGCCACTGCTCGGCGTGGCTCTGTATCCCGAATTGTACCCCAGGCGGAAATGGTGACTGCTTTACGGACGGACGTCGACCTCGTTGTGACTGAATATGGCACTGCCGATATCAAATATCTGCCAATTCAAGCCCGTGCGGAAGCGCTGATAAACATAGCAGCACCGCAATTCAGAGATGATCTGCGCCGAGGACTTAACTCAGGATAAACTCCTCTGGCTTATCTAAAGCTGACACCCTGAAATCAATAGAGATAACTTATTTCATCATTGACAAAAGTATATCGCGGTTGCTTATACCAGCCATAAATCAAAGACCATCTTGGTTCTTTATGAATCTTGGTATCATAAACCTTAAGCTGGGTTGAAACGGGCCGTAACCAGAAATCAATGTCGTATATCTTTTTTGGCTTACCCACGACATGGAAATCCGTACAGGCAAAATAGATACTGCTGCCAATCTGACGAACGGGATCGTGCACCTTGACAAATCTCAAACTTAGCATTTCCTCAGTCTGCTCATCTTTTATGAGAAATATGCCTTCATTATCGAGTTGGTCTGCAATATGGACTGATACGGCAGCCTTGATGTCCTCCGCGTAGAACTGATGCAAATCACTATCCGAGGAAATCGGCTCAGGTGCTGATTCTGCCAAAGCCACCACGCCAAAGCACAGCAGTATGCCGATGATCCGGCTGCACCGATATTTCATGCCCTTCAACTATAGTCAGCAAATCCAACCGTGACTTAAGCGCTAGCTCTCTGCAGGAACCTCATTACCCGCATGCTCCTTCGACGCAGCAGGCTTGCCACCATGGTCCGCAGCCTGGCCAGATTGCTCTTTGACAGCTGCTTCCGTGCCACCATGCTCCGCAGCCTTGGCACCTTCGTCACTCGACATGACCTGCAATGGCACGAGCAACAAGCACATTACAAAAAGCCTTTTGGTTCCTGACAGCCTTGTTAAAAATTTCACTATTCCCTCTCCTTTGAATGTGGCACCATTATAGAGTAGCAGCACTTAAGCAGGATTCAATGCTTAATTTTTTCGACTGGGGGTCAAGCCTTCCGATTCTGCGCTAAATTGCTGTCATTCACAGGTTCAAAAATCCATGCTTTGACTGAAAATGCCTTCTGCCTAACCTCTGCCAGACCCAATGAAGCTTCTGGGCGTGTTGTAGCACCAGCACTAGCTGGACGATTATAGCTCGAAAACAAACGATCCCAGAAACTGAGTATTGTACAGAAATTG
>JAPKEK010000580.1 GCA_028822125.1 Pseudomonadales bacterium
GACATGATACACGTTAATCGTAAATGATCCATAAATAGAGTATGGGTACTGTGGCAGGGCCTGTGCTCGGATAGATGATAGGGGTGTTTCAACCCAAACAGGGATAAATGAAGCTGGACCCCCGCCTAAAGGCTGTTTGTGAGCAGGCAGACCGTCGGTGAAGTCAAGTTTGCGATGGGCGCCCAGAAGCAATTAGGCCAGGTAAATGCGCTTGTATTGCCACTAACCTCCTTATGTGGCGATAAAGCTGCAATTGGAAGAACGCTCAGTGCTCGATGTCAAGCAGGTTTTCGGGCACAATCTGTTTTGATTGTGTGCAATACCTTTGGTGTCGAGGTTCCAGCTGATTAAATCTCAGTTCTATCTTGCTTTTCGTTTCAATGCGGTCCGTGACTGGATCCAGAGTGGGCCGAGAAGGTGGCATGACTTTATACAATGGTGGCTAGATACAACGGCGACCAACTGTTTTTCATTTAACCCCACTAATAGAGAGATTGTGAAATGAACGTACGGAGCTCAGGCGTAAATGAGATTCCAACCTGCCATGGCGGGTTGGAAAATCTTGATTCGGAATACGACTATGACTTGCTTGAAATGGAAGGCAGTATACCTGCTGATATTAAAGGCACGTTCTTTCGAAATGGCCCTGGTCGGCAGAAAATCGGCTCGACAGCGTACGGTCATTGGTTTGATGGTGACGGCATGCTATGCGCGTTTACCTTTAATGAGGGCAGGGCGCATTTTCGTAATCGCTACGTGCGAACGCCCAAATACCTGGATGAAACCGCTGCGCAGAAGGTGCTTTACCGGGGATTTGGCACTCAGATTGAAGGCGGCCTGTTTCCCAATCTATTCAAGATGCCAGCCAATCCGGCAAATACCAGTGGCATCTACCACGGCGGCCATCTGCTCGCGTTAAACGAAGGGGGTAAACCCTGGGCTTTAAAACCAGGCTCTCTGGAGACCCTCGGTGAGTTTACTTATGAAGGTGAACTGGAACCCTCGATGGTGTTCAGTGCCCATGGCAAGGTGCATCCGCGCACCGGAGATTACATCAATTATGGTGCGGGCATTTCTGGCTTTGGCCTGAAGGGTCCCAAGCCTTGCATTAATATGTATCGCATCAACTCAGCAGGTAAATTGTTCAGGAAGGGGCAGATTCCCCTTGAAAATTTTCCGTTCTGTCATGATTTTGCTTTGTCAGACAAATACGCGATCTTCTTTCTTGGTTCCATTGTATTTGGCAATATGCTGCCGGTAATCCTGGGTTCAAGGACGATTTCGGAACAGGTGAAGTTTGACGATAATATAGCCATGCAGATTGTCGTAGTTGATCTCAATACATTCAAGGAAGTAAAACGCTTTGAGACTACGCCCGGTGCCATTATTCATTTTGGTAACGCTTTCGAGCAAGGTGATGAGGTCATTGTAGATGGCATGTTTCAGGATAACTTTGAAGCCAATGATACTTTAGCTGATGTTTTCAATACGGCCGGGCGATTCGGTGGTGGATGGTATAGGCGGTATCGTCTCAATATGAAAACTGGCGATCTGCACACCGAACAGGTCAGTGACGTGGAATCTGAATTCCCAACCTTCAATAATGAGTTCCTGGGAACCAAGAATAATGTGACCTATACCGCTTGCTCAGTGGACAATGGTGCCAATAGCTTCTTTAACGCAATTTCAAGAGTTTCCTTTAATGGTCAAGCCGATGTGGTCACCTTGCCGCCCGGGTTTTATGGATCGGAGCCTTTGTTTGTACCGAAGTTAAATGCCAAGAAAGAAGATGATGGCTACTTGATGGAAGTGGTTTACAACGGTTTTGAGCACAACAGTGAGCTGCTCATCTTTCGTGCTGATGACATCTCTGATCAGGTTTGTTCGTTGAAGTTGAGACATCATGTTCCGCACCAGTTTCACGGGTTTTATACGCCAGAGGTATTTGCTGCATGAAACCACCAGCACCGTAAGCAGGGTGTCGGCGGTGCATCCCGGGTTGCCTGAATATCCGGCTACAGCGAAATGAACTTAACTATTGGACCTGAACTCCCTCAGCTTTTGTTGCTTGGTAGTTTGCCTGTGGTCCCGGGGTGTTGCACCGGACCAGCGCCGGAAGGCTCTACTGAACGTTGACGGATCGGTATAACCGAGCCGACGTGATATCGTTGCAATAGGCAGGTTGCTGTGGTCCAGTAGCCGCTTTGCAAGCTTCTTGCAGCGCAAATCCACTAGCTCCTTGAAGCGGGAACCTTCTTTTTTGAGTCTCCGATGCAGTGTTGCAGTAGATATATTCATTATCCCGGCAATTAACTCTGCCCTCGCCCCCTGGTCGAGTATCTGATCGGTAATCAGTTGTGTTACCGATTCTGTGAAAGTGGTGGTGGAGTCTAACTGTGCCAGGGTATGAGAGATGTGATCCTCTAGGATGGGAAACAGATG
>JAPKEK010000027.1 GCA_028822125.1 Pseudomonadales bacterium
GCACGGCATTCCGCAGTTCAAGCGCATCGTCCGAAAACTCATACTGTTTAGCTCGACCATCGCAGGGATCGCTGACCTGCTTAATAATATGGTTTTCAATCAGATGGCTTGCCATAGCATGGATATTCTGGCGGGTTGTACCCATCTCCCGTGCGATTTCAGAGGGCCGCTTTACACTTCTGGCGATGTGAACCAGTATCATTGACTGCGTTCGATTGACCGAAGTCAGTTCGAATTTTCTCAGTATCGACTGCAAGCTGACATCGTACCAATCAATCGCCTTAGCCAAGCCGGAAAAAATGTGCAAGGGTTGCTGTCTATTAGCCATAGCGACGACTTCAATAAATTAGCACGGCATTATATAGCAAAGGCAGGGGTAATTTGTAAAACTGCGTTGTAAATTTCCAAAAATTTTGCCTAGAGAGGATGCTAAAGTTGACCAAAAACACCCTATCCGGAAAAAGAAAATGAAAAGCTTGGTAACAAGCTGTTTGATTGCGATCTGTACAGCGATTCCGGCCTGCTGCCAGGCAAGGCTTGATAATTGGGAAACCCAGGCGATTGCTGTGGACTCGTTGTTCCGCAGCATAGATACTCAAAGCCAGCCCGGGTGCTCTGTTGGCATCATTTACGGAGGCAGGTTCATTCACCGCGGCAATTATGGCGCCGCGAATCTTGAATATGGTATCCCGCTGTCTTCAAAGTCTGTATTTCGTATAGGCTCTGTATCCAAGCAATTTACAGCCATAGCGATCCTTTTACTCGAGGAACAAGGCAAGCTGTCCCTGGATGCAGATGTACACGAATACCTGCCTGATCTCATCAACTATCAGTCCCCCGTTACCCTGCGTCACATGCTCTGGCATACCAGCGGCATGGCTGAATACATGGACGCCAACATAACCGCGTTCAAGAATGTAAAGGGTGAACCATTCCGCTGGGGAAATGAGGATTACCTCACTACTTCTGAATTTATGGCGATTCTAAGCCAGCTGCCACTACACTCACCGCCGAACCAAAAGTTCCGATACAGTAACAGTGCCTATTTCCTGTTAAGCCAGGTGATCAAGGCTGTCAGTGGGCAAAGCCTGCGCGAATTCGCACAGGACAATATATTTGAACCACTAAAAATGGAGACGAGCTCTTTTAACGACAATGTAAATCGAGTCATAACCAACCGGGCAACGGGGCTCGGCCATCAGAAAATGGCAAGTACGAAATATTTCAAACAAACCTTGCCTGGGTTGGTGATGGTGGCATCTATACCACAATCGACGATTTTATCCTGTGGGACCAAAACTACTACTACAATCGCTTAGGCAACGGCGACCAGACTCTAATAGAACTCATGGAGAGACCCAGCGAGCACACCAGAGAAAAACAGTCACAATTCGAATATGGCTACGGCTTCGGCCTGGAATCAAGCCTATATAAAGGGTTAAAGCGAGTCGGTCACGCAGGTAAATGGGTTGCTTTTAACAGCCACTACGCGCGATTTCCTGATCTTCAGTTTTCAGTGGTGACCTTCTGTAACACCCTGGAGGTCAATGCCACGGATATAACGAATCAAATAATCGACATCTACCTGGCCAGGCTCCTAGACACGTCAGCAAATCCACCTCTGCAGTGACTGAAGGCTTGCATGACTGTAATCCAAACCGAAGCAATCTTGACGGAAAGAATTCTTAAGCGATCGCCAGGCAGGAAATCCGGCTATACCCAAAACCCTGATTCCTGGTAAATTCTATTCTGGCAAACTCGTGACCTACTTTACACAGCCCTAACTATTCTATTGATACGACTTCAGGAGACGACCATGAAACCCATATCAGCTGATTCCCATGTCGTTGAGGGTCCTGATGTATTCGCCGGGCTTGCCGAAAGGTTCGGAGACCAGGCACCGCGTCTGATGAGCATCGGTGATCAGGCCGACTGCATCGTTATCCCAGAGCGGAGTTCCCGAGGTATCAATGTCGCGCAGATGGGTATGGCTGCCACAAGGCTGTCTCGCCAATCGCCACTGCAGAGAAAAACCGGCCATAAACCCGATGTGGCAAACATGCAGGACCCGGAACTTATCGAATTGTTTGCAAAGGGTTACCGGGGTATGAGGGCGGGGTTGCGAGATGGTGCCCAGCGATATCAGGATCAGGATGCAGATGGTATTGGCGCTGAGTTCCTGTATCCCGGTTTCTTTTCCATGTTCAATTTTCCCAATGTTGAATTACTGGTCGCCATTCAAAAAAATTATAACGACTGGTTGCACGACTACGCGACTGCCGCAAAAAGCCGCCTCTATGGATTGGCAGCCATACCACTGCAGGATCCTGTTAGAGGGCGAGATGAACTCGAGCGAGTCATCAAGCTCGGCTTTAAAGGGGGTTGTATTCCCTGTACATCACCAGCGGATCGACCCTATTTTGATCTGGCTTACGAGCCCATCTGGAGCCTGGCGGAAGCGGCAGAATTCCCCTTATCCATGCATGTCGGCTGTAATGCCTACCTGCCGAAATCCCAGCGCGGGGCGAAACTCCCGCGCGACAGCATTGCTGACTATGCAGGATCACAGGCAACCGTGCAGCGAACCATTGTTGAACTGATGTGCAGAGGTGTCTGTGAAAGACACCCGCAGCTGAAGATAGTGGTTGCCGAGTTTAATGCCGGCTGGATCGCCCACTGGCTTGGCCGGGTGGATCAGGGCCTGCAACGCGAACTGCGGCAAACCACGGAACCTTATCGTGGCGCTTCCCCCCAGGAAATCTGGAACCGCCAGTTTTATGCAACCCTGGAAGATGATCTGCCGGCACTGCTCACCCGGCACTTGATCGGTGAAGAAAACCTCATGTGGGGCTCGGATTATCCCCACACAGATTCGACCTGGCCCTGCTCTATTGACGTATTACAGGAGATCTTTAAAGATTTTGAAGATACAGTAAAAACTAAAATCACCCATGACAACGTAAAGAACCTTTACCAGATTTAACCAGTGAATGCGCAAGCCTGGGACCTGCTGTGGATCACGGCACAAGTCGTTCAGCATCAGCAAGCATCCTGAGGGTGGGATCCAGGGCTTGCCCAGGCCCGGCCAACACCACGATGCACTGGAATCTCAGGCGCTGTGCATCGGCGCCAGGACCTGCCCTGCTCGAGTGTCAATTGCTGCCAAGGTGACTTATTATTTCATTCCAATTCAGGTTCTGACTATCGACTGCCTATCATGAATATTTTTATATTAAGCACCGGTCGCTGCGGTTCAACAACATTTATCGAAGCCTGCAGGCATATTTAAAATTACTCATCTGGCCACGAATCGAGAATTGGATGCCTTGGTCCAGGACGCCTGGCTTACCCCCATAACCACATTAAGTCTGATAATCGTGTTTCATGGTTTCTGGGGCGCTTGGATAAATTTTTCGGCAGGAACGCCTGCTATATACATCTGATGAGATACGTAACTGAGACCGCAAAAAGTTATTCAAAAAGATTACGACCCGGTATGATATTGCCCGTTTATGCGCGAGGAATTTATATCAGAACACCTGGACAGCTTGAACCTTTCAGGTGGGACTGGACTATTGTGAAACAGTCAATACCAATATAAAAATGTTTTTGAAAGATAAACCGTTAAAAATTGATCCCCAGCTGTCTTCGGCGACTTCTGACTGGCAGAAATTCTGGCACAAGATTGGTGCAGAAGACGACTATAACACTGCATTAAATGAATGGAATATTCGCCATAACGCTTCGCCCAAACAATCATCATCAAACACGACATAGGATTCAGATATGACTCGAATTTCCCCGTTCACGCTTTGCTGCATTCTGATGCTGGTTGCCTGCGCAGACGCCGAATCACCAGGACAGACCCTACTTGCCAGTGATACTCAGTCCTGGCCCGGCGAAAACTGGCAATTGTCCACGCCAGAACAGGAAGGCCTTGATGGAAAGGCGATTGCGCTGTTAGACAAAGAATTTCAGTCTGGGCAACACGGTTACGTTGATTCAATGCTCATCATCCGCAATGGCCGTATGGTCTTTGAAGCCTACTATGAAAACGATTACCAGAAGATTAACGCAGCGCTGATAAGTAACGAACCAGGGCCCTGGAACTACTACGACATTAACTGGCACCCTTATTACCAAGGAAGTGAGCTACATACCGTGCAGTCCAGCACCAAGAGTGTTATGTCAGCACTGGTGGGTATTGCCATTGACCGGGGAGATCTACCTGGCACCAGTGCGTCCCTGGGCGAACTCCTGCCCCATCGTAATATAAATGATCCGCAAAAAGCAGCAATTACCCTGGATAATATCCTGACCATGCGGCCTGGCTTCGAGTGGGAAGAGGACGTCTCTTACTGGGACCCAAGCAACGATGCCATCCGGGTCGAATCAAGCGATGACTGGGTGGCTTACCTGCTCAACAAACCGATGGCTCACGACCAGGGAACGACCTATAAGTATAACAGCACAAACACGCAACTTATGTCCGAGATCGTATCTACAGCAACTGAGCAAGCGCTTGACGATTATGCCAACCAGCTTCTGTTTAAACCCATCGGCATCAAACAATATTTCTGGAAAGATGCACCCGAAAACTTCAAGGATGTCGCCGGTGGCCTTTACTTCACGGCTCAGGACTTCGCTCGTTTTGCCCTGCTGTACGAAACCGAAGGCCTGTGGCATGACAAACAGGTCATACCATCTGAGTGGGTAACAAAATCTGTACAGCCCCACGTTAAAGATACCTTCCCGGATGATCCGGATTTCAACGTCGGCTACGGTTATCAATGGTGGATCTACAAAGACGGCACGGATGGAGAGCCTGTCATGTACGGCAGTTGGGGTTGGGGAGGTCAGTTTGCCCTGATCGTGCCCGGACTCAATCTGATCGGTATATTCACGGGCTGGAATATCTACGAGGAGCTTGAGTACCAATATGCCTATAACCTGTTTTATGATCGAATCGTGCTTCCAACGGCGCATCCATCTACACCCGGTCTTGCCATCAGCAGCGATTGAAGGCTAAGCAGGTGAAAAATAAGAGGGAACCCACTGCATGATGCAAGCAGGGACACACCTACCTGATGCAAGCGAACTGAGCTCTTTGCCCGGCACTTACGTTCTGGTGGTTAATCTCGATCGGCATAGACAAATAACGATTGGCCGTCGGTCAACCCGCCAATTCCAGCCAGGTTACTATTTATACGTCGGCAGCGCGTTTGGTCCCGGCGGACTTAAGGCTCGGGTCGGTCGGCACATGAGATCAGAGAAAAAATGCGATGGCACATTGACTATCTGTTACCGCACACTACCACCCGTGAGGTCTGGTATTAGCCACAACTACGTCTGGAATGTATCTGGTCGGAGACGATAGCTGTCGTTGACGCTTCAAATCCAATAAACGGGTTCGGGGCTAGCGACTGCCGATGTTCATCACATCTTTATCATTTCCAATCGACGCCAGACATTAATCTGAAACCATCCGCCAGGGTTCTAGGTTTAGTTTGCTAACTCGCAGGTAATCGACCTTCAATATAGTCATCTATGAGTTCGTGCAATCGCCGAATCCGATTCTCCTGATTAGACAGGTACACCCCCTTAAACCCCTTGGAACGAAAACCGCGTTGCTGCGTGACAAACACCGACACATCATCTTCAATACCCGGCCCTATGGAATCTTCAGGAAATTGCAGCCACTTTTTTTCAACATCCGCTATCGTGCCTGTCCCCAGTGTACCTGTGGGCTGAGCCGCGTCGACTGATGCTAGGCTTGCATACCACCAATTATCAAATACACATTGTTCAGGGTCGGATCGATGCGGTCGAGCCCTTAGAAAGTGGAACCCATCGGCCCAGACTGACACGGCAAAATTCGGGAACAGGGTGTAATGAAACGCATCGGTAAGCTGCTCATCCGGGACCTTATCGTAATGGCTATAACCTCGAGCGGGCCCCAGCGCATGTTTCGCCTGCTGCAGCGCTTCCCGGGTTGCTTCCGGTTTGCCCTTGAAGTCAGCTGGATCCAGGTCCCAGTAGCGTAACTGGCTCGCCAGCGGTTCCTTGACATTGCCGTCCTGATCCATCTGGCCGACGCCAAACCCACCTTTCATAACCATTCGGTTATGACCTTCATCGGACAGATCAAACTGGGTCTCTTTGAAATAAGTATCGATATAGCCTCGAATCTTTTTTCGATTGGTATCCGGTGTTGCTCCCTGATGAACGGTCGGCACATGATAGGATTCATTAAAGTTATCCAGCACTACCTTCCAGTTGCAGGGTAAGTTCATTGAATTTGCTGAAGTACGAGTCCAGCTCTGAATGTCACGGTTGTGCCAGTCATCCCAGATTGGCCCGAGAAATTTTTGCAGGGGCATGCAGTCCGGATTCATATTAACCCAGACAAATCCTGCAAAGGTTTCACAGGCCAATTCCTGCAGTCTTAACTTGCCGCAGGGATTACCCTCGGGAAAATCTTCTTTATCGGGTGCAAAATTGAGTTCACCATCTGGGGTGTAGGCCCAGCTGTGATACCTGCAGACAAATCGCCTGAGCACACTGCCTTTGTCAGTGTCTACAAGCGGATTACCCCGATGCTGGCAGACATTGTAGAAAGCCTTGATGCCACCCTCCTTCTGGCGAACCATCAGGATCTCTTCCGGCCCGACCGGCTCCATCTGCCAGTCGCCACTGTTGGGTATTTCTGACGCCCGGCCAAGCAGTAACCAGACTTTAGTCCACATACCTTCCCATTCTTTGGCAAAAAATTCACGAGACGTATACCGATTACCGGGAATGGAATGGTTGCCGATTTTCTGGTCGGGCCAGCTATCTATCATTCGAAGTTGATCTGACATCCTGTACTCTCCAGTAATATAAGGATTGATGATGAGCACTATGAACTAAGCGTCAATCGGTCTCAAGCTATGAAATCCAAAAAAAGTTTGTAAGCCACGTGCTAACGCTATAAGGCATGACCGACTCGAGCCAATCCAATCCCGGTTTGCGAATGTGATCTTGATTTTCTCAATGGTTAACGTCAAAGTAAACCCTCAATCGTCTGGAGGTCATCATGCCTAGAATCAAAGAAACGGGCGAATTAGACGGCTTCGCAGGAGTCTATGCTCACTGCCCCGATCTATTTCAGGGATTCATGTACCGCTATGGGCTTTTATGGTCACACAGCCAGCTGGACCCGGTTCTCAAGGATCTGGTCAGGCTCAAATCGGCAACCCTGAATGGCTGCCTTTACTGAATTCCGGCTCGATCTTCTGCGGCGCAGAAGCAGGGTATGGATGAGGAAATGATCGAAAAAATGAAAGATCACCAAGGCTCAGATCTGAGTGATCGAATAAAAATGGCCCTAGACTTAACCGAAGATTTCATCATGAACCACGCCAAGGGTGTCGATGACTCCTACATGGCTGGCCTCAAACAGCATTTTTCGGATGCCGAGGTTGTCGAACTGACTGTCGCCATTGGCATCTGGGATTCCGTCCACAAATTCAACAACGTATTCGATGTCCATCCGCCTGTTACAGAAGGCCTATTTACCGTTGACCCCCCTGACGTGCCAGAGCGGATGCGACAGCACGTCATCGATCCGGGGAATAAATACTGATGACTCAAATTGTTGCAGTTGTTTGAACTAAACCAGCGCGGCACCTGACTATAATCAAACCCCTCGCACCATCCGCAAGCCATTGGTATCATGAATAATTAATCTGAAGATATCTTCAAGGAGGCGTTATTATGGGATTTGCAATTTCGAATATGCAGCTCAATAGCTCAGCATTTAGTCAAGGCGGGTCCATTCCCAGCCAATATACTGGAGAAGGCGCTGACCTCTCACCACCGATTAGCTGGTCTGATGCGCCACAGGAGTCTCAGTCATTCGCTGTTATATGCCATGACCCGGACGCACCGCTCATTACCAGTCAGGGCACGTACGGGTTCGTTCACTGGGTTCTGTACAACATACCATCAGCGGTCGCCAGCCTGGCCGAGGCAACTTCAGAGCATACCAGTGGCAAAAGCGATTTTGGTAAACAAGGCTACGGTGGCCCCATGCCGCCCAACGGGCATGGCCTGCACCAGTATTATTTCTGGGTACTGGCCCTTGATAATAATGAAGAGATAGAAAGTGGCCTAACACTATGGCAACTGCTAGAGAGAATAGAGCCCAATGTTATCGGGATGAACCGGTTGGTGGGTACTTACCAACGCGATTAACGCAACTGATTCAACAGCCCAGTCAACAATCAGTCGCCGCTTTCCAATCTGATTATCTAAGGGAGTCAGCCAATGCATCTACTACCAGAATCAGTCATCATCACAGACGATACCATGCGCGAGGGTCTTCAGATCGAGGACGCCAGTATACCGGTTTCTGAAAAACTACGGTTGCTCGATGCGCTCGGCAAAACAGGCGCCAAAGTCATATCCATAGGCTCTTTTGCCCATCCAAAGTGGACGCCGCAGATGGCTTGCATCGATGAGATCGCTGAGAAGTTCGTACCCAAACCAGGCATCGAGTACACCGCTGCTGTATTTAACCAGCGCGGCTTTGAACGCGCCGATGCTTACTATCCGAAGCTCAACATCCGTCGAAAACGCTTCGGTACGCACGTCGAGTTGTGCGACACTTTTTCTCGACGAAATTACAATCGCTCGCAGGCGCAACAGCTGGCTTCAATGGATGGCATTATCTCAAGTGCAAGACAAGCGGGTGCAGAATACGGTGCCGTTGCATTGGGCAATCCATTCGGCTCAAATTTCGAAGGCGCGTTCTCCCTGAAACAACGCCTGGACATGCTTGGGGTCATGTTGGATAAATGGCACAACGCCGGTTTTAAAGTAAAACGCTGCTCTTTTGTTGAAGCCATGGGCTGGAACATGCCTCATCAAGTTCGAGAAACTATTATCGCCATAAAGGAAAAATGGCCGGAGATCACAGATTTCCACTGCCATATGCATAATGTCAGAGGAGCGACTATCGCCAGCTACTATGAAGCACTTCAGCTCGGCGTTCGGGAGTTCGACACCTGCCTGGGCGGCATGGGCGGTTGCCCCTACTGTGGTAATGGTCGGGCAGCAGGTCACGTACCCACCGAGGATTTTGTTGATCTATGCCATGAGATGGGTATTGAAACCGGATACAATCTCGACAAGCTCATTGACGCTGCAGCCATCGCCGAACAAGTTGTGGGCCACCCTTTATGGGGCCATGTCTCCAAAGGCGGGCCAAGGCCTCGTGGGGACCAGATTTATCCGGCACGAATGCCTTTTGTGGAAACGCTCCAGGAAGCTGCTCACTTCCGAATGGGACCAGATGTCTATGCCGGGCAACTGACTCCCTGGAAAGAGGGCGATGCACTCAGTGGCCTGTCTGAATAAGCATCGTTGCCGAAAAACAGACTTCAAAGCCATGCTAACAGGCGTTAATCGAGACGGCCTCATCAGGCCTTAGTAGGAGGACCAACATGGAGCTAACAATTGAACCCCTCACGCCCCTGATCGGCGCAGAGATCAAAGGCGTTGATGTCACTAAAATCACAAACGAGGAATTTGCGGGTCTTTTCCAGGCATTTACCAATCATTCCGTCCTATTCCTGCGTAATCAGCCGCAGATGAGCGCTGAACAACATCGCACTTTCGCACAACGATTTGGCGATATTCATATCCACCCGGCGGCACGCGGCAAACCGGCCGAACATCCTGGCGCCTTGAAAATGCGCACCAACAGCGAATCCAAGGTAGCCGCAGGCAATCGCTGGCACTCAGATGTTTCCTGTGACGCAAAGCCGCCCCAGGCCAGTATTCTACAATTGCACCAGATACCAGCGCTGGGTGGTGATACTTTATTTTCCAGCCTTTATGCTGCTTATGATGCATTGTCTGATCCCATGAAGGTGTACCTTGATGGACTGACTGCGCTACATTCCGGTGAAGAACCGTTCCGGCATGTATTCCAGTTTAAGGCAGGTGACGAAAGCGCCCGATGGCCGGAAAACCATCACCCGGTGATACGCCGGCATAGCGACTCGGGCAGACCCGCCCTGTTCGTTGACCGGGAATTTACCAAAAGCATCGATGACCTGCCGAAAGAAGAAGGCAGAGCCCTGCTGGAGTTTCTGTTCAGTCACGTTGAGCGAGTTGACTTCCAGTGCCGCTTCAGATGGTCTGAAAATGCCATAGCAATCTGGGACAATCGCTGCGCCCTGCATCACGCCCTGTGGGACTACTACCCAGAAGAACGCAGAGGCAGACGTGTATCCGTGGTCGGTGAAGCCCCCACGGCCTGGCGTCTTGAAACTGATCTAATGCCCACATCGCCTTTTGCTGCAGCAAAACTCACTATCTAGTACGCTAAGGAGTGCAAATGACAGCCAAAAACCATCTGAGAACCCTGTCAGGCCCGATATTACTGCTGGTCATGGCATTGAGTCATGCGCAGCCCTTACCCACCCTACCTGAAGACGATAACCAGCTCGTCTACGAAATCTATAAAGAACTCATTGAAACCAACACCACTCATTCCGTTGGAGACAACACCCTGGCGGCAGAAAAAATCGCCCGCTGGCTCAGGGCTGCCGGATTCCCCCAGGAAGATATATTTATTGGCGGCAAGAAAGAAAAAAAAGGCAACCTGGTAGCAAGATTGCGCGGCACGGGTGACAAGAAGCCTTTTATACTGCTGGCACATCTCGATGTGGTAGAAGCCAAAAGAGCAGACTGGTCCATCGATCCGTTTAAGCTACATGAGATCGACGGTTATTTTTATGGCCGTGGAACGATGGATGATAAAGCCCAGGCTGCCATCAATACGGCTAATGTGATCCGAATGAAGCGAGACGGTTACCGGCCGAATCGAGATATTATCCTGGCTTTAACGGCTGATGAAGAGGGCGGCGGCAGCAACGGTGTCTACTGGCTGCTGCAACAGCATCCAACCCTCATCGATGGCGTGTTCGCCCTCAACGAAGGCGGTTACGGCCTTATCCAGGATGGCCAGCGCATCGCCAATTCAATTCAGACAGCAGAGAAGATTTATGAGAGCTTTACCGTAACCGCCACCAATCCTGGCGGACATTCTAGTATTCCCCGCCGGGACAATGCTATTTACGACCTCTCTGAAGCTTTACTCAAGATTCGCGAATATGACTTCCCGTTGATCTTTAATGATGTGATGCGCCTGGGATTCGAGCGCCTGGCTCAAATCAGCCCTGGCCAGTTAGGCGAAGATTTGAAAGCCATCCTACGTGAACCCCCGGACCCTCAGGCACTGGTCCGACTGGGCCAGATTCCCTCCATTAACGCATTACTGCGGACCACCGCGGTGGCAACCATGCTGGAGGCAGGGCACGCGCCCAATGCTCTGCCACAAAGTGCAACCGCTGTCGTTAACGTGCGGATGATGCCCGGCCAGGATGTCGAGGACGTACTGGAAACTCTGGTGAAGGTAGTCGATAACCCCTCTATTGACGTTGTTTTTACCGGGGGTGGCCGACCTTCAGACCCATCTCCACTGACAGCGGAGATCATCGGCGCTGTGCAAAGCACCACCCAGGCAATGTGGCCTGATGTGGTGGTATTACCAACCATGACCACGGGTGCTACTGACGGCGCAAAAATGCGCAATGCCGGGATCCCCACGTATGGCGTATCCGGCCTGTTCATAGATCGAAACGATGTGCGTGCACACGGCCGCGACGAACGCCTGCTGGTCAAATCTTTCTACGAAGGCTATGAGTTCATGTATCGGCTAATCAGGAAACTAAGCTCCTA
>JAPKEK010000581.1 GCA_028822125.1 Pseudomonadales bacterium
AATCGCAATGGGCTTTCATTTCAAAGCAGCGCTGGCTGCGGCTCGATAGATGGCTCATTTTCTTAACGGCTGGCCGCTATGGTACCTAATTTCCGTACTGTACTTTGTCGGCTGATGCCTGGACTTGTGACCATTGAATAACTTATTGATATGAACTGGAGTGTGTGACGTCAGCCCATATGGCACCATCTGACCCTGTTTGCTAAGAGACACTTATGCTCATTGGCACTCCAGTCGATCCTGCCCGCAGGTGCCCGAGCCACGCAGACGTGCATAGATCGCTCTATACCTGCATCACCCGTCCACATTAGTAATACTACCTAATAGCAGGAGTCCCTTCTGCTGAAGTGGGGGTACCCCCGGGGTGGGGTGCTGTTTAGCTGGAAATGGCAGGTGGGTGTGTGAGGATTCGATGGCAGAAATCGACGTTCAAAGTTGCCCCAGTGTTGCCCCAGCAGCAGCAGGCTAGATGTAGAACGAAATGGTATTTACTATATTTACCATAACTACATGATTTAAAATAAATAAATGGTAGCTACGGGTGGACTTGAACCACCGACCCCAGCATTATGAATGCTGTGCTCTAACCAGCTGAGCTACGTAGCCATACCATGAGAAGCTGCGAATTTTGCTTCGTCATTAAGGTCATGTCAAGGTAACTGGTCAGGCCGCCATAAAAACCTGTATATTTCCCAGTCACTGATCACCTACAGCAGTTGAACAGCCAAGCATGCACACCCATACTACAGCTATCCTGCGAGCGCACGGGCTACGCCTGCTTTTCATGACGGATTATTGGCTTGATAGGCCTGAAGCTCTCTTTTAATCTGTGGCGCCAGGAAATACAAACCAACCAGATTAGGAATTGAAATCAGGAAGACTAGCGCATCGGATATCTCAATCACTGACTTCAGGTCTACGGTACTGCCTATTACGATAAAAACTAAAAAGATCAGCTTGAAAACCAGACCTGAAATCTCTGATCGGCCAAGCAGATACTCCAATGCGATTAAACCATAGTAGGACCAGGCCAGCATCGTTGAAAAGGCAAACAGGGTCGCAATGATGCTGAGCAAAGCTGATGATCCCGGTATCGCCGCATCGAAAGCCCGTGACGACATCTCGATCCCACTTAGGCCACTGGTCGCCTCCCCGGGAAGAATCACCAGAATAACAATGACCAATGAGGTCAAGCTACAGACCACAACTGAATCAATAAAGGGTTCCAGCAAAGCCACCATACCCTGGCTCACAGGTTGATCGGTCTTGGCTGCAGCGTGGGCAATAGCGGCTGATCCAAGCCCGGCTTCGTTAGAAAATACAGCTCGCTGAAAACCAATAATGAGAGCACCGATGATGCCACCATTAATGCCCGACGCTGTAAAAGCTTCTGAGACAATCATTAGCAGCGCATCATCCAGGCGATCAAAATTAAGCCCCAGTACAACAGCCACCATAAGCAGATAAACCAGCAGCATTATCGGTACCAGGCGCGAAGTCACTGCTGCAATACTCTTTAAACCGCCGATAATGACCAGGCCGGTTGCAAACGCGAGCAACAATCCAATGACCATATTGGAATACTCAAAATTCAGATCGCCAAGCTGGGCAGTCAGGATAACTGCGGCCTGATTCGACTGAAACATATTGCCAATACCGAAGCAGCCTACCACCATACAACCCGCGTAAAACCCTGCCATCACTCTACCCAGCCTGGGCCGACCTAGACCCGCCAGACCTTCCTTCAGATAGAACATGGGGCCACCGGCAATACTGCCGTCTGCATGCTTTGTACGATACAGTGTACTCAACGTACACTCACAGAATTTGGTCGACATACCCAGAAAGCCGGCGACCGCCAGCCAGAATGCTGCCCCGGCACCACCCAAGGAAATCGCGATGGCGACGCCGGCGATGTTACCAATGCCGACCGTCCCGGATACCGCCGTTGTCAGCGCCTGGAAATGAGATATTTCGCCAGCGGCACCCGCCTTACCAGAAATTTTACCGCTGATGAGTCCGACCGCGTGAGTAAACCCCCGGATATTGATAAAATTCAAATAAACAGTAAAAAAAAGTGCGCCCAGCACCAGCCAGAGAACGATCAGCGGTATCTCATAACTGAATATGCTGGCCTTAAAAAACACGATCGATGACAAGCCCGTTGCCAGCAGGCTCATGTTCGTTTCTAAAAATTCCAGCATGGGATGTCCTCTTTTACGCTGACTAAAATCTTAACCGTATGAACAATATTCGATATCGCTGGAGCACCCTGTAACGATCGACCTACTGTATCAACGCATCCTTAAGATCGGAATTCATCATTAGGTACATTTTATCATTAGCCACTCAGCAGATCCGCCAATTGAACTCAGCTCCCCTTGGCAAGATACACTGTTTTCCCTCGGGCAATGGTTCTTAAG
>JAPKEK010000028.1 GCA_028822125.1 Pseudomonadales bacterium
TTTAGGACGGCTGGCAGAATTGATTACCCGAACCACTGTACTGGATATCGACCAGGATGAAGGCCACATTCTGGTGGATCGTGAAGACAATTTTTCGTTGGCTTGCGAGTTTTCTGATACTGAGCGCGGCGGTGATGCTCTGGGTATTGAAAGATGTGGCTGGGAGAACGGGCAGCTTATCTTCGATATACGATTGCCAGGCGGCTTGGCCATACAGCATCGTTTTGTGAAATCAGCGGATGGAGGTCGGCTTAATATATCAACACAGCTTGCTTCTGAAGGTGTCAACCAGGCTTTTTCTGTCAATCGAGTATTCATTCCCTTTCAGCCTGGTAAGGGTGAGTTTCAGTGCAAGTACAGTTTGGGGAAAGGTAAGGTTTGCTCAATTGGAGCAGAACCGTGAGAAAAGGTTTTTTTTTATTAGTGTCGTTACTGGCATCCTGTGCCTCCCAGGTTGAGCAGTCAGCGGATTTCTCCCCGGTTGAACCGGTTGAACCGGTTGAATTGCTTCGAGCAACGCTCTCACAGGGCCAGAGTCAGGGGGGCCTCAATCTAAGTATTACGGTGTTTGAAGGTGAACAGCTGGATGGCCTTACAGCGAGGATGATGAAGCCGGTTGCATTTGCGGAAACCCGCTATATGCCTTATTTGTTAAAGCAGGTTCTGGAGGAAAGTGGATACTGGGGTGCTGTCAGAGTAGTACCTCAACCTGACCCCACTTCGGAATTGTCGCTGCAGGGCAGGATTCTCTATAGCGATGGTTTCCAGCTTGAAGTGCATATTCTCTGTCGTGACAGCACCGGCCGGGTTTGGCTGGACCAGGTTTATCAGGACCGTGCCAGTCTGGTCGACTATCCCGATGAAATTACTGTTGCAGAGGATCCCTTCAGGGACCTTTATGTGCGCCTGTCAAATGATCTGGCATTGAGTCTGAAAGATCAGAGTGCCAAAACTCGCTCCACTTTACTGGATGCTGCGTTGCTTCGATATGCTCAGGCCCTCTCGGCAGAGACTTTTGCAGGTTACTTAAAGCCTGATGAACAGGATCAATTGCGGATCCAGGGATTGCCGGCCAGAGATGACCCCATGTACGAGCGTGTACTCAGGATCAGGCAAAGCGAATACGATTTTATTGATGCCGTGGATGAACAGTATCAGGTTGTCTTTAACCGGATGAAAGTACCCTATGCTTACTGGCGAAAAAATTCTTTTGAATTTGAATATTACAATCGTCGCCTGGCTGCTAAATCCGCCCAGAAAAGAAAGCGCGTAGATGTTAGATACGAGTCGATGTTAAGAGTCTATAAACAGTTTCAAGACCGACGTCACAACGAAGATGAATTGCGTCAGATGGCATTATCCTTTGATGCTGAATTGTCACCGATCATTACCAGGGTAGAAGGGCAACTGATTCAATTGGTCGGTAATTTGGAAGGTCAGTATGAACGTTGGCGTAATCTATTGAAGCAGCTTTATCGTCTTGAGCATAACTAGTCCAGTGTAGGAACCCAGGGCTTTGATGGGGTATCTCGAAGGCCCAGCATGGCTTGTTGGCTGATCCAATCTTTATTATTTTTGTCAGTATTGTTTAGAACCTGGTTGAATTTAAGCTGGGCCTGTTGCTTGTTCCCTGAATAATTGAGAATTATCCCCTGCGTCAAAATCAGCCAGTCTCTTGACCAGGCTGGCAGGGATTCTGTCGTTCGATTGAGTATTTTCTGGGAGGTTGCTGGCTTGAGTTGTTCGCCCGAGGCCAGAGCAACATAGGCTTGCCAGATCCTGCCATAAAAGACAAACAGGGGTTTTTCATCGCTGCAGTAGAAGAAGAATTTATTGATGGCCGTTTTTGCTGCCACGGGGTTGTCGTACATAACTATGGCTGCAATATTAGCCAGATGCAGGCGAGGGTTTTCAGGGTATTTCTCAGTCAGCGCAGTTAATATCTGCAGTGCTTGCTCAGGTCTTTCTGGTTGTGCCTGCAGAAGCAGATCAGCGTAAACAAATTTTGCGGAGTCTGAATATAAAGGGCTACCGTTGATAACCTGTTTTATGTAGGGCAGGCTCTTGTCGGATTGGCCTTTGGGAATGAACCATAAAAGTGCACTGAACAGTTTAACGAAAGGGGGTAGGTGATCAGCATAGTAGTAGGCCATACCCAGAGGAAGTTTTGCTTCCAGTAGATCTGGATCGAGTGAAAGTGCGTTTTCCAGGTGATCGATCGCTTTGCTGCCGTTAGTGCCCGCCTGATATAGGTTACCTCTGAGCCCGGCCATAAATGAAAGCGAAAAGTAAGCTGTGCCACAATCGAGTTTAGATCTAGCGAGCTGGATATGGGTAGGCTGCGGTTGTTTACACAGCGACAGTAGCTTTTTTGCAGTGTTGGCCACCGTCTTATCCCAGCGGGTATCGCTACCATCCCATGAAAGCCGGGTATTAAGTGTCCCCAGGTGAAGCGCGTAGCCAATGGTCAGGTTTGGGTATTGTGCCTCGATCTGTATCGCCAGCTGATCTGCCTTATGGTAGTTGCCGATCAAGCGCGCATCGACAATCTGTTTGATGACGTTACTGTCCGGAGCGAGTGAAAACTGATCTGCGCTGCAGATCTGGGATATCAGTAGTATGGCTAGAACGGCGTATTGAAGCATTGCAGGGGCAATTTAAGAGGTAGCTTACAGTTTAATGTTTCACTTGATTTGCTGAAAGTGAAATTTTTGGTAATTGCAAGAGTCTGTGTCTGACAATGCTCTGTGGAAGTGTCAATATCATGATAACAATCTCAAAAATTGCGGAGTTTAAGGTTATGCGACTACTGTATATCGATATTGATACGTTAAGAGCAGATCATCTCGGTTGTTATGGTTATCATAGAAGTACCTCGCCAAATATCGATGCCCTGGCAAAATCAGCTTTACAGTTCAACGAAGTTTATGCCTCTGATACACCTTGTCTGCCCAGCAGAAGCGCCCTGCTTACCGGTCGTTTTGGAATACACAATGGTGTTGTTAATCATGGTGGGACGGACGCTGATCCTGTCATTGAAGGCCCTGGTAGGGCATTCTGGTCGGAACTGCAGTTGACAAGCTTTCCTACCCAGCTCAAGCGTCTGGGTATGCGTACCGCCAGTATATCTTCTTTTGCACAGCGCCATTCAGCTTTCCACTGGCACGCTGGCTTTGATGAAGTGATTCGGGTTCCGGGCAGCATTGGACTTGAATCAGCAGACGAAGTATTTGAATTGGCCCAGGATTGGCTAAATCGTAATGCCGAGCAGGACCATTGGTTTTTACATATTCACCTGTGGGATCCGCATACGCCTTACCGGGCACCGGCGAGTTTTGGTGAACCGTTTGCTGATCAGCCCTTGCCCAGTTGGTTGACCGAGGAGGTTCGATCGGCTCACTGGGAGGGAGCAGGCCCGCATTCCGCCAGGGAGTGCAACGGTTTTGCACCCCGTGCAGGCGCGCTTGAGCGCTGGCCCAGGCAACCCCAGGAAATTCCTGATATGGCCGCGGTCAGGAAAATGTTTGATGGGTACGATACGGGCGTGCTATACGCCGATACCTATGTTGGCCGGATCTTGAATGTCCTTGCAGATCATAACTTGCTGGATGACGCTGCCGTGATGCTGTCTGCTGACCACGGTGAGACCCTCGGTGAACTGAATGTCTACGGCGATCATCAGACTGCTGACTGGTGTACTTCAAGGGTACCTTTGCTACTTAAATGGCCAGGCACAGATAGTTTTGCTGGTCGGCATATGGACGGCCTGCATTACCAGATTGATGTCACTGCCACCTTGATTGAAATGTTGGGTGGCAAGACGCCTCGTTCCTGGGATGGCCAGGGTTTTGCAGAGAGCCTTGATGCCGGTCAAGATCAGGGCCGCGAATTTTTGGTTCTCTCGCAAGGCGCCTGGACCTGCCAGCGAAGTGTTCGATGGGGTGATAATCTACTGATCAAGACGCTACATGATGGTTATCATCTCTATGATGAATTAATGCTTTTTGATGTCAAAAACGACCCTCATGAACAAACTGACTTGCGTCGAGATCGTCCTGAGCTGGTTGAAGCCGGCTTGTCCAGGTTGAGATCCTGGCAGGCAGAAATGATGCCACTGGCGGCTAGAGGCAGGGACCCTCTGGAGAATGTAGTATTGGAAGGCGGCCCCTATCATGTACGAGGGCAACTACCCGGTTATCTTAAGCGATTAAGGGAAACCAGTAGACAGGCGCATGCCAGGCGTCTGGAAAAGAAATATGCCCAGGAACTTGCCGGGGCAGTACAATGAACGGGCCATTAGCGGGAATGAATGCGATGGTCACAGGCGGTGGCAGTGGTATTGGTCTGGCTTGTGCCAGGGCCTTCAGAATGGATGGTGCCAATGTCCTGATTATGGGCAGAACCAAAGATAAATTGAAAGCCGCGGTTGAGCAGTTGCTAGCTCTGCCGGGTGAGGGCAAAGTCCAGTTTTTGGTCGGCGATGCGGGCGAGGAAGCTGCGGTTGCGCGAGGCGTGGATGCAGCCGCAGACAATGGCCGGCTTGATATTGCGGTTGCCAATGCAGGGATCGGTTCGCTGGCACCTATCCAGGAAATTCAGGATTCGGATTGGCAGCGGGTGTTGCAGACAAACCTGGGCGGCACTTTTTATCTGATTAAATCTGCAGCTGGGTATATGACTGATGGCGGGGCTATCTGTGCCATATCCTCTATTGCCGGGGTACGAACCCATCGCTTTATGAGTGCTTACTGTACCAGTAAGGCGGCCATTGAAATGCTGGTCAGAAATTCTGCAGATGAACTTGGCGTAAAAGGTATTCGAGTCAATAGTGTCTGCCCGGGCCTGGTTGAAACCGAGCTTGCCGCTGGTCTGCTGACAACCGAAGCTGTTTATAAGGATTATCGGCGTTGTATGCCGTTAAACAGGCATGGTCAGCCAGAGGATATAGCGACGGCGGTACGGTTTCTGTGTGGACCGGAGTCTACCTGGATCACGGGTGTAAGCCTGAGCGTTGATGGTGGCCATCATTTAAGGCGGGGTCCTGATCTTGATCCAATTGCCGATGCTATCTATGGTCAATAGCTATCTATGTTCGGTCGATAATGGGATCGATAGCTGTTGGGATCGATAGCGATTAGACGCTAGAATAGCACGCGCATATTGAGGCTGTGAACGAGGAGATATATGAAGGGCAATAAATTAGGACTGAGTCAAGCGCAATTGGATGCTTACTGGATGCCATTTACTGGCAATAGACAGTTCAAGCGAGATCCAAGGATGATGGTTGCGGCGCAAGGCAGTTATTACACCGATGCAGATGGGCGTAAAATTTTTGATGGCCTGTCAGGTTTATGGACCTGCGGATTTGGACACAATATTGAGAAAATCAATGCGGCTATCGCCAAACAGGCCCGGACCCTGGATTTCAGCCCCAGCTTTCAGTTTGGGCACAAGGGGGCTTTTGAATTAGCAGAGCGCATTACCCAGTTTATGCCGGAAGGACTCAATCGGGTGTTTTTCTGTGGGTCCGGTTCTGAGGCGACGGATACGGCATTAAAGCTGGCCAGGGGCTATTGGCGAAAACTAGGCCATGCCAGCAAGACCAAGCTAATCGGAAGGGCCAAAGGCTATCATGGCGTAAATTTCGGGGGTATTTCAGTCGGTGGAATTGGTGGTAACAGGGCAATATTTGGTGAATCAGTTGCTGCCGATCATCTGCCACACACCTGGCTGCCTGAAAATGCTTTCTCCAGAGGTTTACCCCTGCAGGGTGCTGACCGGGCCGATGAACTTCTTGAACTCATTGCCCTGCACGATGCTTCTAATATCGCAGCGGTCATCGTTGAACCGTTAGCGGGTTCAGGTGGTGTTTTTCCACCCCCCGTCGGTTATTTGCAGCGGTTAAGAAAGATCTGCGATGACCACAATATTTTGCTGATCTTTGATGAGGTTATCTGTGCCTTTGGCCGAATGGGTGCAAATACTGGTGCAGAAGCGTTCGGCGTCAAGCCGGACGTGATCAATATAGCCAAGCAACTGACTAACGGGGCAATGCCCATGGGGGCTGTCGTCGTAAGAGAAGATATTTATGACTGCTTTATGGCCACTGATGCACCCGATTACGCTCCAGAAATTCCTCATGGCTATACTTATTCTGCGCACCCCCTTGCCTGCGCCGCAGGTTTAGCGAGCTTAGAAGTGCTGGAAGACGAGAACATGATCCAGCGGGTGCAGGCCATCTCGCCCTTCTTCGAATCGGCTGTGCATGAACTTGGTAACTGTGCCAACGTGGTTGATGTGCGCAATTATGGCCTTGCTGCTGGTTTGACACTGCAATCTTATCCGGGTGAGCCTCTCAGGCGCCCTTTTGAAGTCGCCATGTCTATGTGGGAGAAAGGATTCTACGTCCGTTATGGTGGCGATACCCTGCAGTTAGGCTTACCCTTTATTGTTGAGCAAGCAGAAATCACCAGTTTGGTTAACGCCCTGGCCGACAGTTTAGCTGGAACCGCCTAGGGCAAGCCCTGGTACCTGTTTTAAAGGTGTGGGCTGTATGAATTACACCGAGGCAAGCGAAGCGGATTTACTGGGTTGCAGTTAAAGACGCTGGCCTGACGAGCCCGCGGTTGTGTAAAGGCCGACTCGAACGCCCGGAAGCCAGGATACCCGGTTGCTGGACCAGGTTCTATTGTCGATTTCGATGCGTTTAAATACAGGGTATTCAGGCGTTTAAAGCACTTTGCGCGGATCTAGTAGAATGTAGTACTAATAGAACCTAGCACGAATAAAATGTAGCGCTATTAGAATTAGGAGAGGCAGCAATGGCGGATCGTCTTGCAGGAAAGGTTGCAGTTATTACCGGCGGCACCAGTGGTATTGGTGAGGCCACCGCGGAACTGTTTGTTAGCGAAGGTGCCCGGGTGGTGATTTGTGGCAGATCAGTTGAAAAAGGTCAGGCAGTGGCCGATAGGCTTGGCGAAAACTGCCAGTTCGTGATTGCTGATATTACCCAGGAAACTGATATTAAGAAAACCATTGATGCTGCTGTTACCGCCTTTGGCAGATTGGATATTTTGTTTAATAATGCCGGTGGACCGACCCATGGCCTTGTCGATGCAGTGGAAGAAGAGGCCATTCTATACGCCACTCGTTTATTGTTCAGCAGTGCAGCCCTGGCAATGAAGTACGCCATTCCGTTCATGCGGGAGGTGGGAGGTGGTGTCATTATTAATAATTCCAGCGTGGCGGCACTACGAGATAACCAGGGTGATCTCGTCTATTCGGCGGTGAAAGCTGCGCTGACACATTATTCAAAGCTCGCGGGGGTTCGCCTCGGTCCGGATGGGATTCGAGTTAACTGTATTTCCCCTGGGGCGATTGCGACCCCAATTTTCTGGGGTGGGTCGGCCCGGGCAAATACGCTCAGCGACGAAGAAAACAACAAAAAAATGCAGAAACTTCAGGCTAACCTTGCCAAAGCCACGCCGCTTAAATTTTCTGGATTAGCCATGGATATTGCGCACGGTGCTTTGTTTCTCGCATCGGATGAAGGTCGATTTATTAATTGCCATGACCTGGTTGTCGATGGCGGTCGAACAAGCATGTTTAATGAGCCAGGCTGAGTGGGTCGCTAGCCGCCATCTTGCTTTGCAGGGGCAGACTCAGGAACGCTGCGCGCTGCCAGGCGTTTATTCACCTCCGCCCCGATCTGGTAACTGCGCAAGCGTTTTTCATGATCGAACATCGATGAGACAATCATGAGCTCATCAGCGCCAGTGCGATCAATGAACTGGTAGGTCTGTTGTTCTACCGTATCGACATCGCCAATGGCTGAACACTGACTGATCTGCTCTAACATTTGCTGCTCTGCAGTTGACATCTGATGGTCAAAATTCTCGATCGGTGGGGGTAGTGGGCCGGGTTGCCCACGGCGAAGGTTAATAAAGGACTGGAGTGAAGAAGAGCGCAAATAGTTGGCTTCAGCGATGCTGTCTGCAGCACAGAGATTGAATCCGAGCATGGTATAGGGCTCTTGCAGTTGTTCGGAGGGCTGGAAACGATCTCGATACATGTCAACAGCCGCTTGCATGTAAGCGGGTGCAAAGTGAGAGGCAAAAGCGAACGGCAAGCCCAGCATAGCTGCAAGTTGGGCACCAAACAGGCTGGATCCCAGTATCCAAAGAGGAACATTAGTGCCAGCACCGGGCATGGCAACGACGCTTTGCTGGGGCTCGGCTTGTTTTAGAAAGTGTTGTAATTCGACTACATCCCTGGGGAAGTCGTCAATGTTTCCCTGCAGGTTCCTTCTTAAAGCTTGCATGGTTAATTGATCTGTACCCGGAGCACGACCCAGGCCTAGATCAATACGACCGGGATAGAGGCAAGCCAGTGTGCCGAACTGTTCGGCAATAACCAGTGGTGCATGGTTTGGCAGCATAATCCCACCGGCACCGACTCTTATTGTTTTTGTCGCTTCGGCGAGATAGCCAATGACCACCGAAGTCGCAGAACTCGCTATACCCTGCATGTTATGGTGCTCAGCGACCCAGTGGCGTTTATATCCCCAGCCTTCTGCGTGTTGAATCAGGTCTTTTGACCGCTGCAGCGAATCCCGTGGGGTACTACCTTGGGTAACGGGTGCAAGATCGAGTATGGAAAAAGCAGTCATGCGTCGGCCCTTTAATTATTCAGCTTAGAAACTAACCCGAATTGGTTAGCAGGAAATTTGTGTTTGATCGGTTTATGGATACGGCGTGTTGGTTTTACCTGTTGTTATGCATTAATCAGAATGTCCAGAGATAGCATACAGGCGACTCAGGGTACCTGAATCGGTGATTAATTTGAATACCGGCATTGCCCCACGCATAAACGCTTCCGAGGCTGTGTATTTAGTTGGTTGGTAACCGCATATGGGAACGGATCAACGGGAGAGGGTCAAAGGGAAAGGGGCAACGGTAAGAGTCAAAGAGAAAGTCATATCAAGCCAGCAAACCGGGTCACCTGGTAATTTTTCGATTTGTCAGATGGGTTTGTTTGACCTGCCTGGTGCTATTAACCTAAAGTCAATTGCGTCGGCAGCTTGTCTCAGGCACCCCTTTGATCAGTAAAAATAGATCCAGGATAGTATTTCGACCTGGATAATCGCGGCTATACCTGTGAATTAAAACCCCAATAAGTTAACATGGCCATTAATTCTTACCAGAGTTGGTGATAGTCGGTCTATCTTATATTGCTGACGATTTGCTTGCTGTGGGTAGTGGTAGCGCGTTTTCGAGCCAACCGCCGAGTTTAGATCGGTACTGAAATTGACAGAAATAGAGCGTGGGCGATAACGTCGTACAGGTTCATCGGCGTCCGGTCTTATGACCGTGTAGGCGTGCTGTCCTGTGGTTATGGTAAGAGTTGAGGTTCCTCAGTTGGTTAGGGTCTATTTGTTCATTTACATGAATTTGTTCGACTTGCATCCTCTGGGACATTTTCTGGTACCAGACCAGGCATCACATTGAATGCTATCTCGCAGGATTGAATAGCTAGATGCTGGCCAGGTCACCGGCAGCGAAGATGATGGTTGTGCTCCAGCTGTCACTGATGTGATGAGGAAGGAGCATTAAGCACAATGACAGGCAGACTAAGATGAAGAAAAAAGCAAGTCCCCTTGCGGTAAACCAACAGAACCTGAGGGAAAAAATCAACGCTGAAACTGAAGCATTTCTTGCTTCAGGCAAGAAAATTCAGGAAATTCCGACCGGGATCAGTGGTCAGGATACACAGAATGGATCACGCCATATTAGGATCAGCAATAAAAAAAATAGTGTTTGACTATAGATGGGCTCAGCGTTATACGCTGTTCCTGTTCAGGCTAATCCGTCCAGCCGCCTGACCTGTTTTATGATGGAGGCAATCATCACAGCAGTCACTACCAGCTAAGGATGAGGCCACTTTCCTGATGCTTAAATAGTAGCGCAGCGATGATATTCGGTGTTGATTATTGTACCTGCTGTAATCTGGGCTACCGGTAGAGACTGACCATGGATAAACGTTTTATCGATGCTGAATTATGCGAGGCCCAAGCGGGTCTGAGTCAGCATCAGATACAGCAATGGCGAACCCAGGGATTTACTTTTGTTCGCGGTCTGATACCTGAAGCATTGGTCAGCGCGTTAATTGATATAGCCGGTGGTTTATTTCCGTCTGGTGGCAGCGAAGCCGCTAAGCAAAAAAGAGGTTTCGGCAGTTCCGGAGCCCTGGTTTTTCCGTCCAGTTATTTTGAATTCAACGAAGTAACCCTGCATCCAAATCTATTGGTGGTGATCTGTCAGCTGTTAGAACTGGACATTCATGAGATCAGATTAACGCAGTCCGATCTCTGGCCGAAATACGGTCATGTTGCAACGGGTTCACTGCGAGATAATTCTGATCAGAGAATGCATGTGGATTATCCTAACCATTGTTTGACGCATCCACCGATCTGGCAGCAACCCGATGCAGTGGAATTGATACTCTATCTAAGTGATTATCAGGATTGCGCGGGTTCAACTGCACTTGTCCCCCGCAATGACGACCAAGACCCAGCCTATCGCTGGCCGATTATTGATTCTCCAGGCATCGCCGGGAAAGATTTCATCAATGATCGACGCCAGGCTGAACGCTATATGGCTGGCATCAACCCGGGCTTGGGCGATTGGCGGTCTGGATTATATGCTCGGGAGCAATATGTAGCCTATCGGCCCGGCGATATCCTTTTTTATCGCCATGATACCTGGCATCGGGGCACACCTTTGCACCTCGGCTCTCGCCGCTTCGTGCAGAACATGACTTTCAGGAAATCCAGTAGTGAGTGGATTGGTAATCTGCACCCTGGCTGGGCCTGGGCCGCTTATCGCCAGGATCAGTCCATGGAACGCTGGATTGCGACCTGTACGGTTGATCAAAGGACCTTGTTAGGATTTCCACAGCCGGGTCATGAATACTGGAACCATGATCTCATTATGGCGGTGCAGGCCCGTTATGGACCTCATGGTTTTGATGCCAGCCCGTATCTGGAACAGTTGCAGCAATAACTGTCGGTCCAGGTCGGGCCTGGCAGTGGCCCGTTACTGGAATGGGGGAATTCAAGGTTTTCGCTTGGGTAGCTCAATTAACAGTCATGCCGTGAATCCGTGACTGCATTGGCTGCCCGCCCGAATCGGATCACCACATGTGAGTACCACCGCAGACTGTTAGTGCCTGGCCGGTAATCCAGTTGCTCGCAGCCGAGCCCAGGAACACGGCAATGCCTTTGAAGTCATCTGGCTCGCCCAGTCTTCTCAGTGGTGTCACTTCATTAGCTCGTTTCTCAGCTTCGGGATTATCCCATAGTGCTTTAGCAAAATCGGTTTTGACCAGGCCTGGGCAGATAGCATTCACTCGAATGCCTTTAGGACCTAATTCCTGGGCGAGGTTCCTTACCAGGGCGATGTCGGCCAGTTTTGATATGTTGTAGGTACCCAGGACTTCAGACGGGCCAAATGCACCGGTACTGCTGGTGATAGCAATAGATCCGTTACCTTTTTCAATCATATCAGGGGCGACCATCTTGGCCAGCCACAGATTCGAACGGACATTGCTCTCCATTATTTTGTTGTAGGCGCCGTCAGGGATATCCATTATTGAGCCATAATATGGATTAACCCCAGCATTGCCGATCAGGATGTCGATAGGGCCTAATTGGCTATGAGTTTC
>JAPKEK010000582.1 GCA_028822125.1 Pseudomonadales bacterium
CTCGCAACTGGCAGGTATCAGTGGTCGAAATCAACGGTCTCTACCTGCAGGAAAATAAACTCTGGCTCCTCAATCATCAGGTCCGCCTCAATCAGGGTGCCAATTGGTACGACATTATTTCAACCCAGCGTCAACCGGCAGACGAATTTGACATCATTCTGATGCGTAAAGAGCCGCCGTTTAATATGGATTTCGTGTATACCACTTATCTGCTGGAATTTGCGGTCCGAGATGGTATCCCGGTCTTCAATAATCCCGCCAGCATTCGTAACTGCAACGAAAAACTATTTGCGCTGCAGTTTCCGCAATGTACGCCAGAACACCTTGTCAGTGCAGACCCAGTGGTATTAAAACAATTCCATGATGAGTATCAGGACGTCATCTTTAAGCCACTTGATGGCATGGGCGGCAGCTCCATCTTCAGAGTCAGGGAAAATGACAGCAACCGCAACGTCATCTTGGAAACGCTGACCGACCTGGGCCAGATTCAGATCATGGCACAGAGATACATACCAGAAATCACCCATGGAGATACCCGGATCCTGCTCATTAACGGTGAACCGGTACCCTATGGCCTGGCGCGAATCCCGGCAGCAGGAGAAACCCGAGGAAATTTAGCCGCCGGAGGATCCGGAATAGGTAGACCCTTAACCGAACGTGATCTCTGGATATGCGATCAGGTAGGGCCCGCCTTGATTGACAAAGGACTCTTTTTCGTGGGTATTGACGTTATCGGCGATTACCTCACCGAGATCAACGTCACCTGCCCAACCTGTATACGAGAACTAGATAAAGCTTTTGGCCTGGATATCGCCGGTGATTACATTGATTTTATGGAAGACTATTTAGGGACCTAGCATTGACCTCAAACGAATCTACCGTATCGACAGCAGATCGCCTGAGTTTCACCCTGTTTCTTGCATTTGTCCTGCATGCCGCCTTAATTGTCGGTATTACTTTTACAATCCCGGAGTCACCGCCACAACAGCAAACGCTCGATATCACCCTGGTTCACAACGCCAGCGAACAACCACCCGATCAAGCCGATTTTATCGCCCAACATCAACAGCAGGGCTCAGGAAGCGAGCGCCAGAGCCACAAACTCCAGCAACCCTGGTCAGACCATGAATCCGTGGCACACATTCAGCAACAAACCACCGCGCCTGCTGCAGCACCCCTTGATCAACCTCAAACCAGGCCTGAGATTATCCGTAGCACCCAGGTAAAACTGCAGGACCCTACTAACGAGGCTGACATCATTCATCCAATCAAGCCACCAGGCCCGGCTGTACAACAGATTCTGGCAGGCCTTCGAACAGGCCAATACCCGTCAGATTTTGACGACATAACACAGCTCCTGGCACGCAGACCCCGAGTGACGCGAGTGAACAGCTTGTCCACCAGGGACAGTCCGGTGGCCTATTATCTCAATTCCTGGCGCCGCAAAATTGAGAATATTGGCAACCTGAACTATCCGGCTGAAGCTAAAAGGACACAGGTTTATGGTAATCTGCGTCTACTGGTTGCCTTGCTTCCGGACGGCTCTCTTAAAGAAGTGATCCTCCTGGAAAGCTCGGGCCATACTATTTTGGACGAAGCGGCCATCAGGATCGTACACCTGGCAGCACCCTACGCACCTTTCCCTGATGAATTGCGGCAGACCACTGATATTCTGGAAATTATCCGTACCTGGCAATTCCGCAAAAACAAACGGCTAAGCAGTTTCTGATGCTGGATGAACAACAGCTCAAAGGTTCTTTCCTGGTCGCCATGCCCAGCCTGAGCGGTGATTTTTTTGAGCAGTCGATCATATTACTGATCGAACACAATAAAGAAGGTGCCTTCGGTCTAACCATTAACAAAGTCAGCGAGTATCAACTCAGCGACCTGATCCCGCAATTTACGACTAAGGCGGGCAGCGAACCCGTTCTGTTGGGTGGTCCGGTCGCGGTTAATCAGATGTTTTTTCTACACAGTTCTGACACCATCTTTACTGGCACTGTGCCTATCAACCCGCATGCCAATTTAACCTCGACTGATGATCTTATAAAGCAATGCGCCGAAGGCCCAAACCCCGAATACCTCTTACCCGTTCTCGGATACGCAGGCTGGGCTCCCAACCAACTGGAAGACGAAATAATTCGAGACGCATGGCTGGTAACCCCATTTAGTCAGGACATCCTGTTTACCGGTGACGCAGCAGGCAAACCTCAACGAGCAGCGCAGCAACTGGGTATTGACCTCAACTTGGTCGGCCAGCATTCGGGGCGTGACGGATGAATCAGAAACTCGCCATGGGCTTCGATTTTGGAAGCCATCATATCGGTATCGCTATCGGCCAGCGGCTGACCGCGACGGCAACCCCGCTCGCCATTATAAAAGCGAAAAATGGCATTCCCAACTGGCAGGACATTGATG
>JAPKEK010000583.1 GCA_028822125.1 Pseudomonadales bacterium
CGAACACGACCTCGTTCGAGCCTGTCGTACAGGGTGACGGGGCCACCACGCTGCCCCTGGCGCATGGCCGTGGTGTAATACTCGACATTGCTCATACTTTCTGCGCCACCGGCTATCACCACGTCTGCAGCACCGGTCTGGACCATCATTGCCGCATTGGCGATGGCTTGTACGCCGCTGCCGCAGCGGCGATCAACCTGGCTGCCGGCGACATGCAGCGGTAGGTTCGCAGCCAGGGCTGCCCAGCGACCGATGCAGGGGGCCTCGCCACTGGGATAACCCTGGGCGAAAATAACATCTTCAATCCTGTCCGGATCTATACCGGTTCGGGTTACTAATTCGGCAATGACCGCTGCCGCAAGATCCTCCGCATTAAGGGGCTGCAGACTGCCGAGAAAACGACCAACACCTGTCCTGATCGGTGAAACAATAGCGGCTCTGCGCATCCTGAAGTCCTTGTGTTTAGCTTAAAATTTTCCGCACTTTATTATTGTGATGCATCAAGAAGGCTGACCTTACCTTCCCTGCGTTTATCTGCTGCACCATCCAGATGATCTGATGATACGACAATAACGTGCAGACCGGAGTTTAAGCTTGCACGCTCTTGCACGGTGTAACCCCTGGCGTTGAGATCATCAGCAATAGCCTGACCCTGGGGGGTTACTACCTCTACCCGAGTTTTTTCCCCTCGGGCGATGATATTGGGGTAGTCCACGGCTTGCTGTGCACTGAGTCCCCAGTCCAGTACAGCGATGATGGTCTTGGCTACGTAGGCTGGAATGGAGTTCCCGCCAGGTGACCCTGTGACCATGTGCAGTTTATTTTCCCGGTCGAATATCATGGTCGGTGACATGGATGACCTGGGTCGTCGGTTAGGGGCAACCGCATTAGCCAGCTGGGTCCCGTCCTCCGGTACCGCTTTGGCAAAATCGGTCATCTCGTTATTCAGTAGGAATCCTTTGGCCCAGCGCTGTGAACCAAATGCGCCTTCAATGGTCGCGGTCATTGAGACCGCGTTACCCTCGGCATCGATAATAGAAAGGTGGGTGGTTCCCGACATTTCCCGGGTGGTGTCCGCACCCCAGTGTGGAACCATAGCAAGATCTCCAAGGATCACCGAGGGGTCACCCGGTGTGGGCGTGGCATCGGGGGCAAAACGTTGCCCTGCGCGATGCTCCAGATAGGCTGGATTGAGTAAACCTTCCAGCGGAATGGCAACCTCGTCAGGGTCGCCAAAATAGTGATCTCGATCGGCATAGGCCAGTCGTTGAGCATCGACGAAGGCAGCGACTTTTTCATCACTACTCGAGTCTTCTGAGGTCAGGTGATCATAAAGATTAGCGATCATAATCTGAGCGGCACCTGACGATGGGGGTGAAGTCGTGCAGATTTTAAGGTGCCTGAATGGACCACAGATAACGGGCCGGTCAACGGTGCTGTAATTGGCCAGGTCTGCCAAGCTTAACGATCCACCAGTAGGCTCAGCCTGGGCAGCAGTGACTATCGCCTGAGCTATACTGCCGGTCTAAAATGCCTTCGTGCCTTCCGTGGCAATGCGCTTCAGCGTTTTAGCATAAGCCGGGTTTTTTAAGAGATCACCTGCCTGGAGGGCTTCTCCTGCTGGGTAAAAATAAGCTGCCGTGTCCGGGTTGATGGCGAGCCTGCTTCGCTGGGCCATTCCGGGGAGGTAACCGGCCAGTCTTGGTGAAACCAGAAATCCATTTTCAGCCAGTTCTATCGCAGTTTCGAATAGTGCCTGCCAGGGCAGACGTCCCCCTGCCTGGTGTGCTGTTGCATACAGAGCCACTGTGCCTGGGGTGCCTACCGACTTTCCACTCTGCCAGGCTTCGACATAGCCCATAACCTCATTGTCTTTCATAAACATGTCAATAGTGGCTTGCGCAGGCGCAGTCTCCCGTCCATCAATGAAGTTAAGCCGGTTAGCTGCGCGGTCATAGCTGAGCATGAATGCACCGCCACCCAGACCTGAACTTTGTGGTTCTACAAGCCCCAGCACGGCATGGGCGGCAATAGCTGCGTCAATGGCACTGCCTCCTTTGTCCAGGATAGCAATAGCGGCATCCACAGCATGGGGATTCGCAGCAGTCACCATTGCACCGAGATTCCAGGCAGACTCAGCTTCAATAACACTGTTGCCGGGGTTCTCACCAGGCTCAGCGGCAGGATCACAGGCCGCGCAGACCAGTAAAATTGCACTGCCCCATAATAACGTTGGTAATTTGTAAACCACCCTTGTGTCCTTTGTTAATCAAAGAAACCGATAATAACCGAGTTGGGGGGTAAAGTTCACGCCGGCGGGCCAGTAATTGACAGGTTTGACAATGCTATTAAGACAATGCTATTTAGATAATGTTAATTACAGGAAAGGTGGCGTTAGCCACAAGCA
>JAPKEK010000029.1 GCA_028822125.1 Pseudomonadales bacterium
CTGCCGAAAGTACCGCGAAACCGCCGCCGCCACCGGCAAACAAGGCGACTCCTCGGCCACTGACCTGGCGAATATTGGTTGAAACTGCGACGATGAGATCCTGGAGTTCATCCATGGTCTCAGCTCGTAATGCACCTGTCTGACGACAGACTGCATCAAATATTTCAATTGAACCTGCTAAAGAGCCAGTATGGGAATGCGCCGCCTGTGATCCGGAGCGGGTGCGCCCCCCCTTAAGCACGACGACCGGCTTGACTCGAGCGCAACGCTGCAGAGCTTCAAAAAATTTACGACCGTCCTGGACACCTTCGATATATGCCGCCACAACTGTAGATTCTTTGTCCTGAGCTGCATAATCCAGGAAGTCATGGGCACGTAGATCAGCGCCATTACCATACGACACGACTTTGGAAAATCGAACACCTCGGTTGGTCAGATCACGAACCACCTCACCTGCATTGGCCCCCGACTGGGACAGCAGGAAAACATTACCGGACTCCATGGGGAACCCGCCCATGAATGCCAGTTTGCTGCCGGGCACATACAGCCCCATGCAATTAGGGCCAATTGCCCTGATCCCCGCATCGCGAAGTTTCTCAATCATCTGCCGTTCAACGACGGCCATTTCCTGGTCACCGGTTTCAGAAAAACCAGCAGTGAAAAAATGAATCGAACGCACCTTCTTGGCGACACACTGATCAACCAGTTCAGGTACAAACCCTGCAGGCACCTGGGATATGACGTGGTCAACCGGATCAGGCGTATCCATCAGGGTCGAGTAGCAGCGAGCGCCGTTGATCTCATTTACTTTGGGATTGACTGGGTAAAGCCCGCCACGGTCGGCAAACCCTGCCTCAAGAAGGGAAGCATAAAAACTACCCATTCCAGTGGGATTCGGGTTAGAAGAAACACCAACTACGGCAACAGCACGAGGATGAAATACTGGATCCAGCGAGTGGACTGACACGCCAACTTACTCCAAAACAACAACATTATTAAGAAGCCGTAGGATACATCATCTCTGCCCGAAGGTGTTAATCCCGTCTCAATAGCCCTTAAAAAACCCTTGAATAACCCGCCGCGACGATGCGCTATAATCTGATAAGCACCGATATATCCGCCAATCCACCGATGACAGATAGATCCATGGGCAGGCGAATTCAAAGGGGCCAGTGCCTTTCCCTCTATCGTGCGCTCCGAAACCACCGAATACATTCGCAGCAACCCCATTATGTGGCAGAGGTTTTGGCTTCAGACCCCGGTACCCGTATGACGGGTTCAAGACATCAACTTAGAGGACTTATAGACAACGGGCTAAATCAACAAGCTCAACAGGCAGCAACATGGTCAGAAGACCGAGCAAAAGCTACAATAGGAAACAGTTCCACAAGAGACTGAATTATGGCAGACGATGCATATAGACAATGGCAGGCCCGGGCTGAAAAAGAACTCCGCGGCAAACCGTTAGAGGATCTCACCTGGGTGAGCCCGGAGGGCATAGCGATTAAGCCGCTCTACACTGAGGCTGATCTGGAAGACATTGCACACCTCTCATCGTTTCCCGGTGATGCGCCGTTTGTCCGTGGACCGCGGTCGACCATGTACGCCAACAGGCCCTGGACCATCCGCCAGTATGCAGGCTTCTCCACCGCCGAAGAATCTAACGCTTTCTACCGGCAGAACCTGGCTGCCGGGCAAAAAGGACTGTCGGTCGCCTTTGACCTTGCTACCCATCGCGGTTTTGATTCAGATCATCCCAGGGTTTTGGGTGACGTCGGTATGGCAGGGGTCGCAATTGATTCGGTTGAGGATATGAAAATTCTGTTCGGTGGCATTCCCCTGGACGAAATGTCGGTCTCAATGACCATGAACGGGGCTGTGTTACCCGTTCTGGCAGGCTATGTGGTCGCTGCAGAAGAGCAGAATGTGGCGCAGAAAGATCTTTCGGGCACTATCCAGAACGATATTCTCAAAGAGTTTATGGTGCGCAATACCTTCATTTACCCACCGGAAAGCAGTATGCGCATCGTCGCCGATATCATTGGCTACACCGCTGAGCACATGCCTAGATTTAACTCGATTTCTATCTCCGGCTATCACATGCAGGAAGCGGGTGCGAATGCTGTTCAGGAAGTCGCCTTTACCCTGGCAGATGGTATCGAGTATGTCCGCGCCGCATTAGCGACCGGTCAAGAAATTGATAAGTTTGCACCACGACTGTCTTTCTTTTTCTGCGTTGGCATGAATTTTTTTATGGAGATCGCCAAACTGCGCGCTGCGCGCATTCTGTGGCACGAACTCATGAGCCAGTTTAAACCGCAAAACCCTGCATCACTGATGCTGCGTACACACTGCCAGACTTCCGGCGTCTCGCTACAGGAACAGGACCCCTACAACAACGTGGTGCGAACCACTATCGAAGCAATGGCGGCAGTATTGGGAGGTACCCAGAGCCTGCATACTAACGCATTGGATGAAGCCATTGCCCTGCCTACTCCCTTTGCAGCGAGAATTGCCCGTAACACTCAAATCATAATGGCCGAAGAAAGTCAGATTACCCGCTCAATCGATCCATTAGGCGGTAGCTATTACATCGAAAGCCTCACTGACGCCATCGTGCAACATGCACGTAAACTGATAAATGAGGTTGAGGGTATGGGCGGTATGACCAAGGCGGTGGTATCTGGCATGCCCAAACAACGTATTGAAGAAGCCGCTGCGCAGCGTCAGGCTCGTATCGAGCGAGGCGAAGACGTTATTGTCGGAGTCAATAAATACCAGCCTGAAACTGAAGACAGTGAGTTAGATGTGCTGGCCGTGGACAACGCAAAAGTACGTGAAGCGCAGCTGCAAAGGTTAAGCGAGGTTCGCGCCAGTCGGGATGATACCAAGGTACAGGCGTCTATGGATGCTCTGACCAGCGCGGCCAGAGAAAATTCCGGTAATCTGCTGGCGCTGGCCATTGACGCCACTCGCAATCGTGTCACCGTCGGTGAACTGTCCTACGCCCTGGAAAAAGTTTATAGCCGTCACGAACCGGTCACTAAAATGACGCCAGGGGTATACGCCGCAAGCTATGGCGATGACCCAACCTTTAACAAAGTGCGCGATGAGATCAAGGTATTTACCGATATAGAAGGTCATGCACCGAGTATTTTTGTAACCAAGATGGGGCAGGATGGCCACGATAGAGGCGCAAAGGTCATCTCCAATGCACTCGGTGATTTCGGTTTTGATGTTTCCATGGGATCGTTGTTCCAAACCCCTGAAGAGGCAGCCAAACAAGCAAAAGCCAGAGGTGCTCAAGTGGTAGGCGTGTCTACATTAGCTGGTGGTCACAAGTCACTGGTGCCTGAACTGATCGAACATCTCAAGGCACAAGGCATGGAGGATGTTGTGGTGGTGGCCGGGGGCGTTATTCCGAAGCAGGACTATCAGGCCCTTTATGATGCCGGCGTGAATGCGATCTTCGGGCCAGGCAGCAATATCCCCAACGCCGCAAGCCAGATTCTCAGACTTATACCCGGAAAAAACAGATAATCAGGTTAACAGGAGTCATTAATGATCGGACGATTGAATCACGTTGCCATTGTAGTACCAGATCTGGCCGCTGCAGCACATATGTACCGCACTTCACTGGGAGCCAAAGTCACCGAACAGTTGCCCTTGCCAGACCATGGTGTGACCACGGTATTTGTTGAATTACCAAACACTAAAATCGAGCTCCTGCACCCCTTGGGTGCGGGCTCACCTATACAGAATTTTCTCGACAACAACCCCAGCGGTGGCATGCACCATGTCTGTTACGAGGTCGTGGACATCCACTCGGCGATAGCGCAGTTAGTGAAGGATGGCGCTAGAGTACTGGGTGATGGTCAGCCTAAGACAGGTGCACATGGCCTGCCAGTGGTATTCCTCCACCCTAAGGACTTCTGTGGCACCCTGGTGGAGCTTGAAGAGATAAAAGCGGCTTAAAGGACCGTCTTCAGCGGTACCAAAAATATATCGCAAGCAACCACAGTCCGAATTCCGAATTCCTGATGACCGTTCATACTGGCTTTACTCGAACTCTAATATTGCTTGATCCACCATTAGAGAACCATTTTCAGCAGCCATCACTTTGGCAACTACGCCATCTTCTTCTGCCCTTAAACTGTTCTCCATTTTCATGGCTTCAATGACCGCCAATTCTTCACCGGCTTTGACTTCATCCCCCTCGGCAACCGTTAATCTCACCAGCAAACCAGGCATGGGTGAAAGCAGGAATTTAGATAAGTCCGGCGGCTGTTTCTCGATCATATGTTGCAACAATCCCGCCGCTCGAGGCGTTAGAACTGACAGGGTTGTTTCGGCGCCACGATAAAAAGTGCGGAAACCAGCCTTGAAAGGCTCTAATTGA
The DNA here is from genome assembly GCA_028822125.1 of Pseudomonadales bacterium. GTDB lineage: Bacteria > Pseudomonadota > Gammaproteobacteria > Pseudomonadales > Azotimanducaceae > UBA9926. The sequence continues at coordinate 4,400 of JAPKEK010000029.1, forward strand.
ACGGTAACCGGTGCGCCATTCACTTGCGCATGGATCAATGCCTGGCCAAACTGCCAATCCATGGAGATACGGTAGACCTGGTCGAGATGAGTTACTTGAAATTCATTGCCGATGCATTGCACGGTCACCGGAAACTGGTTTTTATTGGTTATCACCACCCAATGGTTCGGTAACTGTCTTTCAAAACCCGGCGCCCCGCCACTGTTCTGAGCCGCTTTCGCCTGACCTAGCATGTGAACCAAAGCAGCCAAAGCCACCGGAATAAGGGGGTCACTTTGAGGTACGTCGGCCGCGTGAAATCCGTCGGGATACTCCTCGGCAATGAAATTAGTGGTCAGCCGCCCCTCGCGAAATCTAGGGTGCATGATCAAGGCATTCAAAAAGCTGATGTTATGACTAACGCCGCGGATATAATAAGCATCGAGTGCGTCTGCCATACAGTCTATGGCCTGCTCGCGATCTTCTCCATAAGTAATCAGTTTGGCAAGCATCGGGTCGTAGAACATCGACACCTCACTGCCTTCTTCAATGCCGGTGTCTACCCGTACCTGCTTGGTTTCCACGGGTGCCGTGTATTTCACCAGACGGCCAATGGAAGGAAGGAAATTACGGAACGGATCCTCGGCATATACTCGGGTTTCCATCGCCCATCCAGTCACCTTTACGTCTTTTTGGGTTAACGACAGGACTTCATTGTCAGCCACCCGTATCATGTGTTCAACCAAATCCTGTCCGGTGACAAACTCTGTCACCGGGTGTTCTACCTGTAATCGGGTATTCATTTCCAGGAAGTAAAAATTCTTGTTGGCATCAACAATAAATTCCACCGTGCCGGCTGAACAGTAATCGACCGCTCGAGCCAGCACGACCGCCTGTTCGCCCATGGCTTTTCGCGTGACCTCATCGAGGAAAGGAGAAGGTGCTTCTTCTATTACTTTCTGATGACGTCTTTGAATGGAACACTCGCGTTCGCCAAGATAAATGACGTTGCCATGCTGGTCAGCCAGAATCTGTATTTCAATATGCCTGGGATCTTCAATAAATTTTTCAGCAAAAATACGATCATCACCGAAACTCGACCGGGCTTCGTTACTTGCACGTTCGAAACCATCAAGACATTCATCGTCATTGAAAACCACGCGCATGCCTTTGCCACCACCACCGGCGCTGGCTTTTAACATAACGGGATAGCCAATTTCATTTGCAACCTCGACCGCATGCTCAGGGCTACTGATGACATCGGTATAACCCGGAATGGTATTGACGCCAGCGGCCTGGGCCAGCAACTTTGAGGTGATCTTATCTCCCATACTGGTGATGGCCTTGACTGCTGGACCGATAAAGGCGATACCCTGGGCTGCCAGGGTTTCACAGAATTCGGCGTTTTCTGAAAGAAAACCGTAACCTGGATGGACAGCTTGAGCCCCTGTGTCTTTGCAGGCTTGTATTATTCGGTCCAAACGTAGATAACTTTCGGAAGAGACCGCACCGCCGATTAGTACCGCTTCATCGGCCATGCACACATGCAGCGCAGCCGCATCAACGTCCGAATAAACTGCGACGGTCGAAATGCCCATTTTTCGAGCTGTTTTGATAACGCGGCAAGCGATTTCGCCACGATTAGCAATAAGTATTTTCTCAAACATTGTGGTAGTACCTTAGTTAACCGAGGCTCAAAGTGGAATGTTACCGTGTTTGCGCCATGGGTTTTCCAGCTGTTTATCGCGTAGCATGGCAAATGAACGGCAAAGCCTTTCACGGGTTTCCTGGGGCATTATGATGTCATCGATATAGCCACGACTGGCGGCGACAAATGGATTAGCGAAAAGTGCCTGATATTCGTCAGTGCGTTGCTGGATACCCTGCTCATCGCCCAGTTCTTTGCGAAAGATGATCTCTACAGCCCCCTTGGCACCCATGACCGCAATCTCGGCGCTGGGCCAGGCTAAATTGACATCACCCCTGAGGTGTTTTGACGCCATCACATCGTAGGCGCCACCATAGGCTTTGCGGACAATCAGGGTAACCTTGGGGACCGTACACTCTGCATAGGCATATAACAGTTTCGCGCCATTTTTGATAATGCCACCGTATTCCTGGGCGGTCCCTGGCATAAAACCGGGCACATCGACCAACGTGAGCACAGGAATATTAAACGCATCACAGAAACGGACGAAACGAGCCCCTTTTTTGGATGAATCAATATCCAGACAACCCGCCAGGACCATCGGTTGATTAGCCACAACACCAACCGTGCTGCCTTGCAGGCGAATGAAGCCAATAACGATGTTCTGGGCGTAGTCTGACTGGATCTCAAAGAAGTCCCCTGCATCAGCCACCTTGGTAATAACTTCTTTTATGTCATACGGTTTGGATGCATCAACGGGAACCAGGGTCTCCAGAGACGATTCCATACGATCTGCAGGATCTTCGTTGGGCCATATCGGTGGTTTTTCGCGATTGTTGGCAGGCAGGAAATCGAAAAACCTGCGGGTATAGGCAAGCGCTTCAATATCGTTTTCAAACGACAGGTCGGCAACGCCTGATTTCTTGGTATGGACACTTGCGCCACCTAATTCCTCGGGCGTGACAATTTCATGGGTCACAGTTTTAACGACATCAGGCCCAGTGACAAACATATAAGACGAATCCTCTACCATAAAGATAAAGTCGGTTATTGCCGGGGAATAGACCGCGCCGCCGGCGCAAGGCCCCATCACCACAGATAACTGTGGAACCACACCGGAGGCCAGAACGTTACGCTGGAAAATTTCAGCATAACCACCAAGAGAACCCACCCCTTCCTGTATGCGGGCACCGCCTGAATCGTTCAACCCGATAACGGGTGCACCGACCTTCATCGCCTGGTCCATCACTTTGCAAATCTTCTCGGCATTCGCTTCGGACAAGGCACCGCCAAACACCGTGAAATCCTGGCTAAATACAAAAGTCAGGCGACCATTGATCGTGCCATAGCCAGTGACGACGCCGTCCCCGGGAATCCTCTGATGTTCCATGCCAAAATCGTTAGAACGATGCTCGACATACTTGTCCCACTCTTCAAAACTATCCTCATCCAAAAGTAGATCGATACGCTCCCGCGCAGTCAGCTTACCCTTTGAATGCTGCGCATTGATGCGGTGTTCACCACCACCCAGGAGCGCAGCTTTTTGTTTTTCTTGAAGCTTAGTAATGTTGTCCTGCATCTTGTCTTCCTCGGTAGTACCGTTTCAGCTGCGCCGAATAATACCGTTTACCAGCCAAAGGAGCCAGTTTTCGGGCCTCTACTGACGGCTATTATATCGCCACTAGTCACCGCTCATCTCAGGGATATAGGAAGAATAAACCACATTCAGCGGCTTGGTTCAATGGATCAATCCCTGGTTGGCTGGGACCAAAAAACACCGCAACTGCCGCGTAGAAGATAAGCTTTAGATGGCGGATTCTAGTTTATGCATCTTAGCATAGGGCGTGCTGCGTCCCTGCTCTTTACACAGCCAGGCGCGAACCTGGTGTTGGCGGATGTCAACGATACCGGCGACGAAGAATTTGCCAAGCTCGCCCGGAGCGCGACAACGATACCGTGGTTCAGCACATCGACGTGCCCGTCGAAAGGGTTATTAAGGTACGCGTCGCGCTCAACAGACACATTCGGTCGCTTGGATATCATGCTCAACAACGCCCGAATAGACGGCGCCATAGGCCCGCTCGAAGACCTAACGGTCGAGCCCTGGAAGCGCTCGAATTCGCCTGCGATCGCATCCGGGTGAAGCGCATCGCTGCCGGTGGTATTTCGAAACAGATCCTCTTTGGTATCGACGGCAACCGTCAAGAGGAAGTCGAATCAGGACTCGCCAGGTTGCAGTCTTATCCGCTCGTGGAGCAACCGGAGGGTATCGCGAATGCAGCGCTGTTTCTGGCGAGTGACACAGCAGCCTTCATCACCGGCCACAGGCTGGTCTTCGATAGCGGCGAGCAGGCTGGGTCGTAGATCGACCCGCCCTCCTTGGCTCAAGCACACCTGGTAAAAAATAAGATGCTCGGCAACGATAAGGTTACAATACCCAAACGGGTTACTCGACGACAATTTTTTTGGAGAAAAATGCTTCCGACAAACACTATCGCTCAGCTCCTGCTGTGTGGCTTAATGCTGATCATGACCTCATTTTCCAATGGCAACAATAATGTTGCTGAAAATTTCATATCTGCTTTTTATTCATGGGATGCAACCAAACTGAAAAGCCTGATGACTGAGGATGCAGATACAGCTGCGATTGTCTACTATCAGCGCTGGGCAGCGGCTGCTAACTATGAGGTAAAGGCGCGTCGGCCCTGCAAGGTCGAAGCTAACGAGACCGTTTGCGCGATTACGGTCACGGATGACTTCGGCTCCGCCATGGGCTATGAGGCTACCGATACATTCCGAATGTCTGTTAACGATGATAAAGTTTCTGCAGTGACTTTCTCAGCGGATGATCCACCCATTTTTCAGGAGTTGTTTCAGTGGATCACACAGAATCACCCCGATATTTTCACTGGTCCCTGCTTTGATATGTTTGCAGGCGGTGAAACGCCGGGAGACTGTGCGAAAGCGGTGGCGAGGTTGGCGCGTGAATTTATGGACAGACGTGATGCGGGGGAATATTGACGCAAACTGACGCTGCGGCGATAGAACGTTTTTTACACCAAGCGCTGTTTTATTGCCTGCAGCCAGTGCTTTTGGTTATCGTCATCTCTTGCTGGTACCTGGACCCTACTCGCGAGGAGACTTATCTGTTGGTGATTATCTTTGTACAACTGGTTCTGGGCTTTGCCGAACAGTACTTTTCTGCGCGCCCAGCCTGGTTAATCAGCACAAAGGAGAAAATACGAAATGTCGCTTTGGTGGTCGTTCTGACCATGAGTGCTTTGGCAGTCACTGAACTCTATCAGGCCTGGCTGTCGAGTCCGCTTGATGCCGTCCGGGTATCCATCGGGCTTGATATCTGGCCTCAGGATTGGCCGCTTCTTGTACAGTTATTCATGGTGTTTTTCTTAAGCGAATTGCTATGGTATTGGATGCACCGCGCTGAGCACCGATGGAACCTGGTCTGGCGATTGTCCGGGCATGGCTCTCATCATTCGTTCAAGAAACTTGGCGCTCTGAATTTCGGACTGAATCATCCGGTCGAGTATTTCTTCATCGTGTTGCCGTCGTTTCTGGTGGAACTGACATTCGGCGTTGGTACTGCAGCGTTAGGGGCAGCCATACTCACAGTCACTCAGACGTCTATTGCTCACGCCAATATCGTGTCGAACACTCGCCTCATTGGCTTGCTGTTCACAACAGGTAAGTATCATATTTGTCATCATTCTGCCGTTCTCAAGGAGAGCAATACAAATTACGGGTGCAGCGCAATTATCTGGGATCGCTTGTTTGGAACCTTTCTCGACAAGACAATTGATGAAGCCGGAACAGGGCCAACCGAACCCACCCTGTGGGAAAAATTTCTGATGCCGTTCAAAGAACCCGGGGACACTACTATCGCTCCAGGTACCTCAGAAGTCGGAATATAAGCGACGGTCTCTGTCGGCTTATCCATTTTCCACTTTTTGTTCAATTGTGAGACTTTCCTGGCAGCAGCCAATTAAGGAGAAACGTGAGTACTCAAGTCATCATATTCATAGGGGTTGTTATTTACCTGATCATGATGTTAATCGTGGCAGTCCTGGCAGCAAAACAATCTGATTCTTCTGAAAACTTTATGTTGGCCGGACGTCGTATGCCCATCTGGATATGCGCAGCCACGCTGGTGGCCACTTGGTTCGGTGGCAGTGCCATGATGGGTTCTTCCGGGGCAGCCTACGAGGGTGGTTTTCTGCGAATCATCGCGGACCCCTTTGGCGGTGCACTGGCCCTATTTGTAGTCGGCTTCTTTTTCGCGCGCATTTTTCGTCGCCTGCGTCTGGTGACATTCATCGAATTTTTTGAAAACCGGTTCGGCATTACAGCGGCCACCATAGCAGCTATCGCTTCCATCGCTTCCGGTATCGGCTGGACCGCGGGAATGCTGGTCGCCTTCGGTACTGTATTTGAAACACTCACCGGCGTACCGCTGGTATGGGGCATTTCTGGCGGTGCTTTTATTATTTTCCTTTATACGGCCGTTGGCGGCATGTGGGCGGTGGCGGTAACTGATTTTGTTCAGATCATCATCATTGACATTGGCCTGGTGGTTCTGCTGGTAACTGTGCTTGTTGATGTAGGTGGCTGGGGTGCTATCGCGCCCCAGTTGCCAGAACACACCTTCCGAATGATTCCGCTGCAGCATTCGTCAGACGTATGGCTCAATTATCTCCGCGCCTGGTTGATATTCGGATTGGCCGATGTCACCTCACAATCCCTGCTACAACGTTCCTTTGCGGCAAAGAACGAACAGGTTGCACAAAACGCCTTCTACATTGCCGGTTTTGGCTATCTGACACTCGGCATGATTCCGGTAATACTGGGCATCATCGGCAGTGTGACCCTTCCCGGCCTGGAAAACCCCGAGTCAATAATTCCCACATTGGCCCTTGATCATTTGCACCCGATTGCTATTGCGCTCTTCGTGGGTGCACTGCTGGCTGCAATCATGAGTACAGCTGACAGCGCCCTGCTTGCTGCAGCTAGCATTTTCAGCACTAATCTGCTACCGCTGTTCAAACCGCAAGCCACGGACAAACTTCGACTATTGGCCACGCGTCTCGCTATCCCAGTATTCGGCTCGGTTGCCATTTACGTGGCGCTGAAAGTACAGGTGATTTTTAATCTGATCCTCGATGCCAACTCCGTCATCCTGGTCAGTGTTGTGGTTCCTTTTATTGCTGGGGTCTACTGGAAAGCTGCCAATCGTACCGGGACTCTGGCGGCCATGGCGATGGGTTTCCTGATGTGGTTAACTGCAACCCTTTTAATGCCAGATCTGGCAGGTGATATGTTGGGCTTGATGGCATGTCTGGTGACCATAGCGGTTGTCACGCCGCTCACGCAGAAATTCGATCCGCCAAGACCGCTAGTTACTGCTGAAGGCGAAGAACTTGAGTTGAAAGATCGCCTTGGTACTCTGCCATTGTTTCGTAAAGTGGAGTAATTAGGCATCTCAAACTGCTTTCATGTCCTAGCATGTTCGACATGGCCATTGGCGATGAAAACTATGGCCGACTTATCCTGGCCAGGGACCCTGCATCACGCGTCTAAG
>JAPKEK010000584.1 GCA_028822125.1 Pseudomonadales bacterium
GGTAAGCACACCGACTTGGATATACGTGTCGGAAAGTTCTCATTGCTTGCAGAAGATACTGCCACTATCAAAAGTATGAATTCGGTCAGTATCTCCGCACCACTGGGCCGGATTCAGTTAATGGCCTGCGACCTTTTTCAGACGGTCACGGGTACTTTGGTGAGCCTGGCAAAGTCTATGGTGAATAAGACCGTAGACTATCAAATGAAAGCAGAAGGCACCGTTGTGTCAACTGCGGGTGCGCAGGTTATAACGGCAGAGCGGGATCTTAGATTGGATGCCGAAAGAATTAACATGGGGTGATGAGTAATGTTTCTTAAAACGTATATGTGCTCCATGAGCATCGGCTTCACCGACTGGTGTAAGGTGATGATTCCTATACCCGTGCCGCCAGGTTTTGTAATCGTACCACTGCCCTTTTTGAATATTGCACTTTCCTGTATGGCCATTCCGAACATTTTTAATATATTTGTTTCTGGATTGCCGAGCCATAACCTGTTGACCATTACGCCGATTTCAATTGGAAATGAGGTCTCCGCACCGCTGGGTGGCGTTGTATCTCAGCAGTTCTGTGGAGCACAGCGTAACCTAACGTCCAGCCTCAAGGTCTTCTATGGCGGTGCCCCGGTTACCCGAATGCTTGATGTTTCCGGACAAAATGGCTTTATACCTAACTGGCCGCTGGGTATGAACGTCACCCCGTCACAGTTCAAAGTCATGGTGCTTACCTAATGAAAGTAGTTTACGCCTTATTAATCATGCTGTTCGCCCTGCAGGGGTGTGTGCTGATCGATCTTTCTAAGTCCGCCGTCGATAGCTCTAAGGTCCTGGTTGGATTAGGGCCCAATGAGGTTGAAGTTGTAGGGATCATGGCGATGCTTGGTGATTCACGTCACGCTACTGTGATTGAGATTGCCTTTGCTTATGGTGATGCGGCAATGGCTGTTGTTGTATCGAGTGATGCGTCTTTGTGGTTCAAGGAGCGTCAGGGGTTTTGCCGAAACTATGCCAATCAATTGGATGTGATCCGAGTCGAGTTGCCCATGGGCTACAGTGCTCTACTCTCGGAGTTGCCCGACGGGCACGAGGGGGCCCAAGCCATTTTTGTTTTTGTCGAGGCAATGGGCAAGGCGGATCTAACCGAGTTCAAGACGCCATGGGTCATCTTGTCTGATTCCGATTTATCTGTTCTTGAGGCGCCCCCCGGCGCGGATTCAAGTCAGAAGCCAGTGGTCGCGAGTACGGGAGTAATAAAGTTATGCTGAGTTTGCCAAAGTTGTCTAACAGGGTGCACTGGAGTGAAGGCATGTTGATGTCACCACAGCATTTCCAGCAGGCCGATGTCTTTTGTGAGCGGTTGATGGCCCATCAGCTTCAAAGATTGTCTCGGTTTTATTGGGGAGTGATCGACGTGCAGATGGATGAGCTCGAGTTTGCCTCGAATGTCATCAGTTTGACGTCTCTCCACTGTGTTTTCCCTGACGGTACCGTTGTTCAGTTTAATGGGGTTGAATCCGCTGACGAGTCTCTTGTATCTGGGCTAGAAAAAGTTTCTCTTTCGCTCGATGAATTGGACCTTAAGGCCGGAGAGACCTTTACTGTTTCTTTGGCGATTGCACGGCACAGCATTGGGTGTGCGAGTGATGATGACAGCGACCTAAAGCGTTACCACAGTGTCAACGAAGGTCAGATGGCAGACATCGGCGAGGTCAATATTCTGGTGGATGTTGTGAGATTACATCCGGTTGTCCGGTTAGTCTTGGATCATAAGAGTTCGCCCAATCATTCGGCATTTCCTGTGTTCAAACTAGAAAAATTACTAGATGAAACCTATAGATTACATGAATTTACGCCACCTTTATTAAGTTCTGTAAGCGGTTATTCTGCAAAGGATAAAGGACTGTGGGAGCGCCTGAGCCGAGTGCTTGCAAAAGCGCGTTTAAAGGCGGTAGAACTGCGCTCTCTGCTTTCTGATCGTCGATCTGAAGAAGTAATGTTAGCGCGCCAACGTCAGCGAATCATCGGCCTGACAGGGAGGTTACTTGGGCTTGAGGCCCGTCTAGAGGCGGAATCTCATCCTTTTGATACCTATTGCAGTCTGGTGGATTATGTCTCAGATCTCTCCAGCATAAGAGAAGACCCGGTCCCACCTAATTTTCGCAAGTATAATCACAACGACCTGGATGGGACCTTTGGTCCGGTTTTAGATTTCGTAGAGGAAACGATCGAGAGCATCCGTTTAGACTACTCGATCATCCAGTTCAGCATTGACGACGAACAGAACTTTATTGGCGAACTGTCTCAACGACACTCAGGTGACGCCCTTTTGCTCTCGTTCCAGGTCCCTCCTGGTGTCTCGAAAGATGAGGTCGCTCTCTGGGTTGAGGCAGCCTATATC
>JAPKEK010000030.1 GCA_028822125.1 Pseudomonadales bacterium
CTTATGGGAAGGGGCTGTAAATGGATCAGCAATAAGTCAGTTAGATGCTGTAAAAGAAAGGGTAATCTGGTGAGATTTCCTGTTGAAGGAGGATAATGAGTGATTTCAAGATGGTTGGTTCTTATATGGGCCGGTGCATTTGTCAGCCATACAATGCCTGCCGATCGGTTTATCGATGACACCATCGATTGCGTTATTTTGCTGCATGGCCTGACAAGAACCAGCCGTTCAATGCAGCAGATTGAGCAGGCCCTGGCAGCCCAGGGGTTCCACGTGGTTAATGTGGATTATCCTTCGCGGAAATATACGATCGAAACATTGGCTTCTATGGCCATCGACCAGGGTATAACCGAGTGTCCCAGTGACAGCAAAGTTAACTTCGTTACGCATTCCCTGGGGGGAATACTGGTTCGCTACTATTTTGCTGTAAATGCTAAGGCCAGGCTGGGCCGGGTTGTTATGTTAGCACCACCGAACCGGGGCAGTGAAGTGGTGGACCGGCTTAAAGCATTCCCCGGATTTGATTTTCTCAATGGTCCAGCCGGTTCCCAGTTGGGGACCGGAGTAGACAGCGTGCCACTGAATCTGGGTCCGGTCGAATTTGAACTCGGTGTGATAGCGGGAACGGCATCCATTAATCCTATATTGTCTCAGTTACTGCCTAATCCTGACGATGGCAAAGTATCAGTGGCCCGGACAAAAGTAGCCGGAATGAAGGACTTTGTTACGGTTACTCATGCACATCCATTTCTGATGGATGCACCGGAGGTCATAGAGCTGGTAATTAGTTTTATAAAGATAGGCAGCTTTGCGCCTCAGAGTGACTAGCTTCATCAGGTTTAGGCTATTGCCAGGCTCCACTCCTGACCAGTATCGGATTTGCCAGGTCACTGTCAGGCGCATTGGACAGGCAAGGTATGAGGAAATAAAGGTTGGGTTTTGTGGATATCAGTCCCGGTGCCGTCTTGGTGGGAAGACAAATATTCTGATAGTGGGATTATTTAATTTGGTCAATCACAGGGGCGATGTATGCTTAAATTTAAATTCGGTATGCTGATACTGTTATGCGTCCTGGTGATTGCTGGGGCTCTTATCACAGCTCGACATCGTCTTTTGGTTTATGTTATGTCCCTGGAAGGACCGCCGGAATTGCTTGAAGTCAAAATTGAAGGGAATGATATTCGCTGGTTTGATGACTATTTCACCGTTCAGGCCATTGATGAAAAGACATTTGCTATTGGCGAGCCCCGCTATTATCAGCAAAATTATAATTATCTTCTGCTCGGCGAGGCCCAGGCAATAGTATTTGACGCCGGTACCGGACAGCGGGACATTCGCAGGGTTGTTGAATCGATAACACAGCTGCCAGTGATTTTTATTCCATCGCATCTGCATTATGACCATATAGGTAATGACATCGTTTTTCAGAGGACAGCTCTGATCGATCTACCTCATCTCAGGAAACGCTTTAAACAAGGCGCTTTGCAGTTAGCCTGGTATGAGCATCTCGGAGAAGTTGAAGGCTATGCTGCACCTGCTCTGGCCGTGACTCAGTGGCTGGCGCCTGACAGTACCATTGATCTGGGTAACAGGGAATTAAAGGTGTTATATACCCCCGGGCATACCGATGATTCGATTTCACTGCTCGATGCCGCTTCGGGTTATTTGTTTTCTGGCGATTTTATCTACCCAGGACCGCTTTATGGCTTTCTGCCAAATAGTAATATGGGTGATTATGTGCAGGGTGCCGCGACTCTCCAGGCCATAGATGATCGCGCTCTGCGGATTTTCGGGGCGCATGGCGCAGGGCCACCTGGTGTGCCGGAATTGGCGGCAGGTGATGTGTCCAGTTTACAGGCTGCCCTGAAGGCAATTCAGGCGGGCCGCGTTTCCAGTTCAGGATATTATCCGGTTAGTTATCCGGTGAATGATGAGATTATGCTGCTGACAGAACCCGCTTTTCTTCAGAACTGGCAGGCGAGGTATCCCGAATTCGGTCATTAATTCCCCTATTAATGAACGATCGTTTCCCCGGAACTCTGTGCCTTCAGGTTCAACTTGTGCTGACAATTGCTGTCATCGGTTTGTGCATTGGTCTTTATTCAGTAGTCAAAATTCAGTAGTCAAAATTCAGTAGTCAAAATTCAGTAGTCAAAACTCAGTAATCATAAAAGCCCTTGCCGGTTTTACGACCTAACCAGCCAGCCCGCACATATTTTCGCAGTAAAGGATGCGTGCGGTACTTAGGGTCGCTGAATTCTTCGTACAATACGTCCATCACCGCCAAGCAGACATCCAGGCCGATCATATCTGCCAGGGCGAGCGGGCCCATAGGATGATTAGCCCCCAGTTTCATGGCGGCATCTATATCCTGGGCACTGGCAACACCATCGGCCAGAATACCAACGGCTTCGTTAATCATGGGGACCAGAATTCGGTTAACAACAAAACCCGGTGCCTCAGCCACTTCCACTGGCTGTTTGCCAATCTGTTTTGCTATTTCCACAACAGCGTCCGCAGTCTGCTGAGAAGTGGCAATGCCGCGGATGATTTCAATTAACTTCATGATCGGAGCCGGATTGAAAAAATGCATGCCAATGACTTTATCCGGTCGAAGCGTCGCACTGGCGATTTCGGTAATTGACAGTGATGAAGTATTTGATGCCAGGATCGTTTCGGGGTGGCAGATGTTATCCATTTCAGAAAATATGGCTTTCTTCACTTCCATGTTTTCCACTATTGCCTCGACGATAAGATCACAACCTGAGAAACGGTTGAGATCTGTGGTGCCGTCTATTCGAGCTGTGATTGCGTCTTTTTCAGTTGCTTCCAGTTGGCCACGGGCAACCAGTCTGCCCAGACTGCCTTCGATGCTGGCCAGGCCTTTTTCTACGAAGGAATGGTCAATATCGCGCAGGATTACGTCAAGGCCTGAACTGGCGAATAATTGAGCAATACCAGCTCCCATTGTGCCAGCGCCTAATACTCCAATTTTATTCATTGTCGTTACCTTATACTGATGAGCGGGCGAGATTAACAAGGTTAGTTTTTAAGCGCAAACCTATCCGGTCGGGTAAACACAATTGTACTTTGTTCAATAGGCCGTGTACGTTATTGATGCAGGTGCTGATTTGATTATTCAAATTTGTTGTCTTTGACTTTTAGCGGGTGTTGTCTACTAGGATGGCTCAGCAGTTGATGCGCCCCTGAGGATGCAATGTTTGGGTAAGCGCTCATGGCCGATTAATTTACTGCAAATTAACGGTTTATTATTCGCGGTAATATCGAATTTTAAAATCGGATAGAGGTAATACTGAATTTATAAACTGACAAGGAGAAGGCAAGTGCAAGTCTTCAGATCAGACAGGTGCAGTAAAATGATTTCAAAAGTGCTGGTTATAGTTCTGTCTGGGCCGTTATTGGGTAGTCTGAGTAGTTGTACAGCCATCGCAGTAACCAGCGCCGTGGCTACGGCCGCCAAAGCTGTGGTCACTGTTGTCAAGCTTCCCGTTAAAGCTGCTATCAGCCTGGCATCGAGTGATGATGAGGAAGACCAAAATGAAGCAGTAGAGGACGAGGGCCAAGACGAGGTAGCAGAAGGCAATAAATGAAGAACAGTTTGATGGTGAGCTTTTTGCCAAGTGACCCAGTCAGCTAGACCGCTTCAATCAGTTCTTGTCCAGCAATAAAAAAGCTGTTTGTTCAAGGCCTGTTTATAATAGAAGTATGTTCCTGTAGCGCAGTTTTCGGGCTGGTTCCAGACTACAAGCTATTCCGGTAAGTGATAATAAGAACGGGTAGTTTAATCTTCTCAGATCATTAAGGCTGGAGGCTGGCTATGAAATTAGACGACTTGCTTGAAGAGGGCATTTGTTTTGATCCCCACTACCTGCCTTCCATGAATAGTGATCACTTGCCGATGACCCTGTGTGCGATGAAAGGGTTGGGTGCAAATGATGTTCAACTGCAAGACTTTCAAGGACAGTACCGGCAGCGTTTGAGGCCCGTTTCATCGAATCCTCTCAGTGGTGATTGGCGCAGCGCCGTGGGAAATCCGGATGCTTATTTTGGCATGATGCTTTATTTTCGTTCTGAAATAGACCAAAGAGGGATAGCTGAAGTAGTAGCAGAATTTTTGCCCGAATTTGTACCCGGGATGGCATTACAGGCCTTTCACCCCATCATTCGACTCGGTTATGCCATCGATTTTCAGTCTGCTGCAGAAGCTTCAGCAGGCTTGTCTTATCTGATTACCAGCTATCGAGAGGTTCCTTTTGACCCACAGGAAATCATTGATTTAGAGTCGATGCTTGAACATCAGGCTGGGAATGGACCGCAGCAATTCAGATATGAGAGGTTCAGCCAGCGAATTATCGAGCTTGTTTCGAAAGATGAATTCCCTACGGGTACGGCCCCATTTGCTGCGTGCGCAAAATCAGCGCTGGATATTTATCGGAGTACGCGGGATTTCTTTGCCCTGCATATGGTAACAGCGACCCAGGCGGCCAGAATCTGCGCTCAGCTGGTCGATCCCCAGCGGGTAAGGAGTTGTCTGACGGGTGCTATCCTTGCTGCGCATAAGGCGGTCGGAAGTCCGTCAAAGGGAGTATTCCAGCCCTTGAGTCATTCCCTTGAACCGGAACATAGTCTGAAATATGCCTGGGCCTGCCTGTCAGAGTTTGAAGCTTATGGAGACCCAAGATACTTGGAAGAGGTGAAGGCTTTGCAAGAAAACGATCTGATCCCGCCATGGTGTGCGCAGGCTTATAACCTTTAAAGCCAGCGCAGGTAATGCCAGCGCAGATAGTTTGCCCGACTAGAACCTAAGCATTGAGGTGAGACGCGGCTGGTTTTTCCCTCCGCGAAAAAGTGCACAGGGACTAGTCTTCAATATGGAAAAGTTTATTGTAAATAACCCAGCGTTCATCTATTTTCAGGAACGACAGGGTGTCCAGGAAAATCAAACCCAGGTAGCCGTCTCGGACCCGGGCCACGGCTGTTTCCCCGGCTACTTCAATGGACTCAATCTCCAGTAATTTTGGTTCCTTTTTCTCGGCGGCAGAAGGCAATTGGCTGGCAACAGAATCTGCGAAATCTGATACGCTCAGCTCAACAAGGTGGCCTTGCATGTAACCCGTTATTTTTGCGTTCTCGTGAAAGACCTGTCGTACTTTGTCTGCACTGGATTCGTACATACTTGCAAAATAGATTTCGATAGCATCAGAGATGCTGCTGTTATCTGCTTGGGACACGCTTGCCTCCTGCGATGTTGGGGTTGGCATCAATCTATTGTTTGATTAATAATTGTACCGAGCCTACTGGACTCTGTATTGATTTTGCAAGATCTTTGCGAATTGAAAGAAGGTAAAAGGTTAACCAACGGCACAGCGGTTACCGATAACCGGCGGCTGTGGCTGCTGTATAGAAGTCACCAATAACATAAACAGGCCGGCCCTCCTGAGAGCGAGTATTCAAAGCGCTAAAAAAGACCTTTTGGGTGAATGTATGGGTTGTAGTTTTTGCGAAATGGCGCACTGTGGGCCTATGCGTGCCCAGGGAAGCTATTTCAGATCACTATTGTTGTCGGTTCGGTCACCACTGAGGGGATTTGTTATACCAGTGTTGACCCCGGTGAATTTTCTAATCATTATCGGGTTGAAATTGACTGAATTGTAACTTTGTCAGAAGGAATGAAGCAGGTTGGTATACTTTGAGCTTAATCTACTCAAGTTCAGAAGCGTTTATGAACTGGGGTAATTTTTTTTGATGATCTTTTAGCTTTAATCATTAAGGGAGAAGCAGGCATGGTTTTTTTCTTGGGCATCGCGCTCTTTTTCGGGGTACACGGGCTGGGTTTGTTGCCTCGCTTGAGGAATCAGTTAGTTAACAGAGTCGGGCAGTCTGCCTACATGGGATTGTATTCCTTATTCAGTATTGCGGGCCTTGCTTGCCTGGTGGTAGGGTTTGATAGTGTCCATACCCTGGAACTCTCAATACCGATAGGCAGTGCTGTTTACTCATTCAGCAGATACTGGATGTTCCTGTCATTCTGGCTGTTAATCAGTGCGAACTTGCCCACTTACGTGAAACTCTGGACTCAGCATCCCATGACCTGGGGTATTGTGATTTGGGGACTGGGGCACATGCTTGTCAATCCAGACTTGCATTCATGGGTTCTTTTTGGTGCTTTTGTGACGTTTGTACTGATTTCGGCAATGACTTCCTTGAAGCGAAATAGACAGGTGGGTGTCAGCGAGCCGAAAGCGGTTCTTGATCTGATCTCATTGAGCCTGGCATTGGCGGTGACTTATCTGCTGCAGCACTTTCATGAAAGTTTCACTGGGGTGGCCCTGTCGCTATAAGATGTTGATAAGGAAGATTATTAATGGCTGCTGGTGTAGATGACGGATGTAGTTTTCATGGGCGAGGCCATATTGCAGGCGCATCAGGCCTCTAGTCAGGGAGAGGTTCCCGTGGGTGCGGTAGTGGTGCTTGATGGGGTCATCGTTGGCCGTGGTTTTAATTCCATGATAAGGGGTCATGATCCATCGGCCCATGCAGAAATTCAGGCCATAAGACAGGCAGCGGCATCTGTTGGTAATTACCGCCTTAACGGCGCAGAAGTTTTTGTCACTCTGGAACCCTGCAGTATGTGCGCAGGTGCTATGGTGCACGCGCGTATAGCCAGGCTGGTGTTTGGTACCAGAGAACTCAAAGCAGGCGTTGCGGTTTCCAATGCCAGGTTCTTTGAGCAACCGTTTTTGAATCATCGGGTCGAGGTGAGTGAAGGAATCCAGGAACAGGCCTGTAGAGACTTATTGACAGCTTTTTTTTCCCACAGGCGCAAGTCCGGCAGAAATAAGAAATTGACTTTACCGTGAAACAACTAGCTGACTGCAGTATGGCTGTTATAGATCACTGAGCCGGGATTGGCTGTTATAGGCTAGGAATGGCTGTTATGGATAGGTGAGCCAGGGGCTGCTGCTGTTGATACGCGGCAAGGTAATGACTTAAATCTGAAATAATGACAGGTTCATCTCAATATCAGGGTGAAGTCCCGTTCAGCATCGTTATAATACATTTTTTTAGACGTATCCTGAATATGTTGCAATTCAATGGTGGACCCGCGTTCTCTGCTTTTCGAACCAGGAAGCTTCAATATTCCATCGATGCTGCGGATATTCCTGCTGTACTGATTGCAACCAGATTCGAGCATCTGGTTGATCTTGTTGAGCCTCTGGAAAATGTCGAGACCAGCAAATTAGAGCGCCTTTTAACGTACGGCGCGAAGCCGGATGATTCTTTGAATGCAGATGAAATCGATCCGTTTCTTCATCTGGAATTGCTTGTTATTCCAAGAATTGGAACGATTTCCCCGTGGAGTTCAAAGGCAACGGATATTGCTCTGATCTGTGGTCTCAGCAGGGTGAGGAGAATAGAACGCGGGATTTCTTATGCCTTTGGGCTTGAGGCAGCCTTGACTGCTACCCAGCAGTCACGATTAGTTGAGCTGATTCATGACCGCATGATCGAAGAGGTTTTGGATAATGTAGCGTCAGCTGATGCGATCTTTAAGTCAGGCAGCCCTCAGCCGCTAGCCAGAGTTCCTTTATTGGTTGAGGGCCTGCAGGCACTGGTTTCAGCTAATCAGACGCTTGGCCTAGCATTGGCAGAGGACGAAATTGACTATCTTAGCCAGGCCTTTAACGAGATGGACAGGGATCCAACCGATGTTGAATTGATGATGTTTGCCCAGGCTAATTCTGAGCATTGCCGGCATAAGACTTTCAGGGCGACCTGGACGGTTGATGGTCACGCTCAAGAACATAGCCTGATGGATATGATTCAGAACACTTATCAAGCCTCCGAGGGAGCAGGTGTGTTAAGCGCCTACGAAGATAATGCCTCGGTGATTGCAGGTTTTCTGTCGGCGAGGTTTTTCCCGAATCCACAAAACCAATCCTATGAGTTCGTCCATGAGCAGGTACCCATTCTCATGAAAGTCGAAACTCACAATCATCCGACTGCAATAGCCCCTTTCCCAGGCGCTGCAACCGGTTCCGGTGGAGAGATCAGGGATGAAGGAGCAGTAGGCCGGGGATCAAGGCCGAAAGCCGGGCTGACCGGTTTCTCAGTTTCCAATTTAGAGTTACCTGATTTGCCTGAACCCTGGGAAACGAAATACGGCAAGCCTGACCGAATTGTATCCGCTTTAGATATTATGATCGATGGCCCGTTAGGCGGGGCTGCCTTTAATAATGAGTTTGGGCGCCCTAACCTTTGCGGTTACTTCAGAACTTTTGAGCAGACCTTTGGAGGAGAACGGCGAGGCTATCATAAGCCAATTATGATAGCTGGAGGACTGGGCAATGTTCGGCAACAACATGTCGAGAAAGGACCGGTGAATGTAGGGTCGGCTTTAGTGGTACTGGGCGGACCAGCAATGCTGATTGGACTGGGTGGCGGAGCGGCTTCCTCCATGGCCACAGGAACAGCCCACGCTGATCTGGATTTTGCTAGTGTGCAACGGGGTAATGCGGAGATGGAACATCGCTGCCAGGAAGTCATCGACCGTTGCTGGCAGTTGGGCGAAGCTAATCCTATTCAGTTTATCCATGATGTTGGTGCCGGCGGTCTGTCTAATGCCTTACCCGAACTGGTTAAAGACGGAGGGCGTGGCGGTTTGTTTGAATTGCGTGATATCCCGAATGCTGAATTAGGCATGACGCCATTAGAAATCTGGTGCAACGAAGCCCAGGAACGTTATGTAATGGCAGTAAATGAACAGGACCTTGCCCAGTTTAAAGAGATTTGTCTGCGAGAACGTTGTCCTGTGGCCGTGGTAGGCACAGCCATTGACCACCTTCATCTCGAAGTAGGTGATCGATTGCTGCAGGAAAAGCCCGTGGATTTACCCATGGATGTCTTGTTTGGCAAACCGCCGCGGATGCATAAAGAGGTAAGGCGGCCACTTCAGAGGGGGAGAGACCCTGAGTTAACGATTGATCTGGTCGAGGCAACTCATCGAGTTCTAGGCCATCCAGCTGTGGCCAGCAAATCGTTTTTAATAACCATCGGTGATCGCAGTGTCGGGGGCCTGGTTGCTCGAGATCAATTTATTGGACCCTGGCAGGTACCGGTTGCAGATGTGGCTGTGACGGCGACTACGTTTGAAGGGATCACAGGTGAGGCGATGTCCATGGGTGAGCGTAGCCCTGTTGCTTTGCTGGATAGTCCGAGCTCCGGGCGATTGGCCCTGGCAGAGGCTATCACCAATATAGCGGCTGCAAAGATTAAAGATTTGCGGGACGTTAAGTTGTCAGCGAACTGGATGGCTGCAAGTGGTCATCCAGGTGAAGACGCCAACCTGTTTGACACAGTTTATGCCCTTGGTATGGAACTTTGCCCTGAATTAGGGGTATGTATTCCCGTCGGCAAGGACTCCATGTCTATGAAGACCTGCTGGCAGGTCAATGATGAAGCCAGGGAGGTGACCTCTCCGCTGTCGGTTGTTATATCGGCTTTTGCGCCTGTGACAGATATTGAAGATACCCTGACAGCACAGTTGCTGCCTCAGCCGAGTCAATTGATTCTGATCGATTTGTCTGCGGGTAAGCAGCGGCTGGGAGGCTCTATATTACTTGAGTGCTGCTCTCAGATGGGTAGGCAGGTTCCCGATCTGGACCAGCCGGAGATGCTCCGGGCATTTTTCCAGCTTGTCCAGGATGACGGCTTTCGGCAGCATATCCTGGCTTATCATGATCGCTCCGATGGTGGGCTAATGGCAACGCTATCTGAAATGAGTTTTGCAGGCCATTGTGGTCTGGATATTGTTGTAGATCGACAAAGTGAACTGCTTGCTTTTTTGTTTAACGAAGAGGTGGGAGCAGTTCTGCAAGTTGCGGAAGACCAGGTAAACGCCGTTTTAGCCAGAATAAAGAACTGCGGATTAAAAGGAAGTTCAGTCGCTAAGATTAGGCAAGATCAAATTATAAGGGTAGTCCAGGAAGACAAGGAAATCGCCCGATTCAACCGCACTGTGCTTCAGCAGCGCTGGTCCCAGGTGAGCTACCAGATTCAGAGACTGCGGGATAACCCGGACTGTGCCGATGAGGCGTTTGCCGGCCTGGCTGTTGCCAATGACCCTGGCTTGTCAGTGGGCTTAACATACGCCTGGGACCAGCCGTCGCAGTTAGCCACTGTTAATATTAATAAAGGGGTCCGTCCTCGTGTCGCCATATTGCGAGAACAGGGTGTCAATAGTCAGGTTGAGATGGCAGCTGCATTCGTGCAGGCCGGATTTGATGCAGTGGATGTTCATATGAGCGATCTGTTATCTGGCTCGATTGATCTTAACGGTTTCAAGGGCATGGTTGCCTGTGGTGGGTTTTCCTATGGTGATGTGCTGGGTGCGGGTGAAGGCTGGGCAAAATCGATATTGTTTAACGAGCGAGTACGAAATTCATTCCAAGCTTTTTTTGAACGAACGGATACTTTTACTTTAGGAGTATGCAACGGTTGCCAGATGCTGTCTGCTGTCAAGGCGTTGATTCCGGGGGCGGCGCTTTGGCCTAGATTTGTCGGAAATCGTTCCGAACAGTTTGAAGCCCGATTTTCACTGGTGCAGATTCAGGAAAGCCCATCGATTTTACTGCGTGGAATGGCCGGTTCACATATGCCAGTTGTGGTTTCTCATGGCGAAGGCAGGGCTGAATTTCCTCTGGATGGATATGAACAGCTTAACCAGGCCGGGTTAGCTGCGATGCACTTTGTGGATAATGAGTTGCAAACAGCGACCCGATACCCTGAGAATCCAAACGGTTCAGTTCATGGATTAACGGCGATTAGCTCGCTGGATGGCCGGGTGACCGCCATGATGCCTCATCCAGAGCGCGTCTACAGGACCAGTCAATGGTCATGGAGCCCTGCATCCTATGGAGAATTCAGCCCCTGGATGAAACTATTTTGTAATGGTCGGGCTTGGCTCGATTAATTTATTTCCGGTGCAAATGCTTGTCCATAAGCCAATATTTTAGGTCGAGCACAATTCTGTTTATGAAGCAGAGGTCATATTATTTTTTATTTGGAACGATAATATTCTGCTCATGAAACCGAAAGCTGGCATTGCGACGATCATCAAAGAAGTGTCTTAGGGTTTCGCTCACTGACGGGAAGGAAATCTCGTCCCAGGGGATATCTTCTTCGGCATACAGTTCTGTTTGGATGGTTTCTGTACCCGGGTAAAACGATAAATCCAATAATTGGGCCCGGTCAAAGATATAGACCTGTGAGATATGGGGGACACTGAATAGAGTATAGAGTTCGATGATTCTGATTTTTGCATTGGCTTCTTCGGTTGTCTCCCTGATTGCGCCCTCTTCAACGGTCTCACCATATTCAAGAAAGCCAGCAGGTAGCGTCCATTTACCTAGTCTGGGTTGTATAGCACGCTTGCACAGCAGTACTTTGTCTTCATAGACGGGTAGACAGCCCGCAATGATTCTTGGGTTTTGGTAGTGTATGGTGTGACAAGCGCTACAGATGTAGCGCAGGCGATTGTCGCCGTCTGGAATATTTTGG
>JAPKEK010000585.1 GCA_028822125.1 Pseudomonadales bacterium
TGCTCGGCCTTCTGAACTGCCAGAATAGCTGAACGATCGAAAGCATCGTTACCGCTACTTTCCTGAACCACAACATCAACAACCTCCCCAGAGGGAACCAGGAAAACTCTGAGCAAGGCCTGCATACCATTTCGAGCACTCGGCGGCCTGGACCAGTTTGAACCAATATCCTGCTGAATCTGCGCTACAAAAGCCATGGATTTTTCATCATCAGTAACAGCTTTACGACGTTCTTGTTCTTCCATAACCGCAAGCGTTAATTCATCCTCCATCTGTAGTCGGAACTGTTCTTCCAGTTGTCGTTTTAATTGTGATTCTTGCCTGGCGCGGGCCATTGGTGCTTGCTGTGTAGAAGCTTCAGCCTGGTTCTGCATCGAAGCAGTTGATTCAACAGGTATAAGTTTTTTGTTTGTTGCCACGCTTTCCAGGGCCTGCCTGCGACTAGCAATTTCTTTCGCTTTTTGCTGTTCAGCCCGTACCTTAGCAGCCATTTCCTCGCGACGCCTGATCTGGATAGGATTCTGTCGAATCAGAGCGGCACTAATATACAAAGGTTCAATCCGTGTTGGTTCACTCGATTCTGCCTGCCAGTTAATCAGCAGTAAACCCACCACTGCAACGTGCAGGAGCACAGCAAGAAAAATGGAAAAAACATAACCCGCCAGTTTTGACATAATATACGAGTTCCTTTAACCACTGAAGGGTTCAGTCACCAGGCCTACTCCTTCAACGCCAGCACGCTGCAATTCATCCATCAAAGTGACTACCACACCGTAGGGTAACGACTGGTCACCTTCAACCAATACACGAACTGCGGGATTAGCTGATATAATTTTCATAGTGGTCTCGCCAATCACCTCCAGCGGTAGCGGCGTTTCTTCATCACCCGTGTTCAGATAATAACTACCATCGGCCTTGATGGTTACTACCAGAAAACTCTGGTCTGGATCCACGTCAATTGCCTCACTATTGGCATTGGGTAAATCCACCTTAATACCCTGAGTCATTAAAGGTGCCGTGACCATAAATATAACCAGCAAAACCAGCATAACATCAATGTACGGCACTACATTGATCTCTGACATGGGCTTTCTTCGGGCTACCTTGGGCATTCGCTTAGTTACCTGTTCTGGATCGATCGGTTAAGAATAGAACTGAACTCATCTGAAAAGGCCTCAAATCGATTCATTATGACTTCTACCTGGGCAGAATATCGGTTATAAGCGATCACAGCAGGAATAGCTGCAAACAGGCCAATAGCTGTTGCTATCAATGCCTCAGATATTCCTGGCGCTACCACCGAAAGGCTAGCCTGGTTCGCTGTCGCTAATCCTCTGAACGAATTCATAATCCCCCATACTGTTCCAAACAAACCAATATAAGGACTGGTTGAACCGACCGTAGCCAAAAACGGAAGAGACGCTTCTAGCCTTTCTTCTTCTCGGGACAGGGCAACGCGCATCGCCCGCTGCACGTTCTGCATAATACGTTCTGCCTGGGTTCCATACTGCTGCCTAGAACGTGTAAATTCCTTAAAACCTGAATAAAAAAGATGTTCAATGCCGATCGGGTCGGCATCAACCGATTCGATCTCGATAACAATGGAACGCAGGTCATTGCCTGACCAGAACTCACTTTCAAACACGTTAGCCATTCTGCGAATCGAAGAGAGAACAAAAATCCTTTGGAAAATCATTATCCAGGACACCAAAGACGCCATTACTAGAATGGCCATGACAATCTGCACCACAACAGAAGCACCCAGAATCAAATGCAGTATCGATATTGGTTCGTTCACTCTCCCTCCCCATTTAGATTTTCGACAAAAAGGTCCTGCCTGGGAACTGTAACAAACTCCATCCCAAAATGGAGATATGCCCTTTTGGTTGCTATCCTGCCTCGAGGTGTGCGCATCATGAAGCCTTGCTGAATCAGGTAAGGTTCATAGACATCTTCAATGGTATCCCTTTCCTCACCCACAGCTGCCGCTATGCTATCGATTCCCACTGGCCCTCCGTCAAATTTTTCAATCACAGCCATCAATAACCGGCGATCCATATGATCAAATCCGTTGGCATCTACATTCAACATATTCAGCGCCTGATCTGCAACTTCGACAGTCACCTCCCCGGAAGCGCGGACCTCTGCATAATCGCGAACTCGACGCAATAGCCGATTAGCAATTCTGGGCGTTCCGCGAGACCTGACTGCTATTTCCTTGGCGCCCGCTGCATCACATTGAACACCCAGTAGGGCGGCGGAACGAATCAGAATCTTCGCTAGATCTTGTTCGCTATAAAACTCAAGTCTTTGTACAATCCCAAACCGGTCGCGCAGGGGCGAAGTTAGCAGACCCGTACGCGTCGTTGCGCCTACCAGGGTAAAAGGCG
>JAPKEK010000586.1 GCA_028822125.1 Pseudomonadales bacterium
AATGAAAAGGTACGTTCCAATGTTTTAAAAGCTACATGGCAGGACAATGTATGGTAGGCTTTAGTGCTTTAGCTACGGTGTACAGATATCGTAGCTAACCTAAACTCCGGCCCAGACCGGCGGACGATAATTGTTCCACTGGAAATGTTCTTCAAGCTGTTGAGCAACCTGGAGCATGACGTGGTCTTGCAGATGATGGCCAGCCAACTGAACTGCACAGGGTTGCTTGCCTTCAGCCAGCTGAACTGGCAGAGATGCCGACGGTTGCCCTGTGACGTTACAGATGTACGCAAACGGTGCAAATGCGTGCCCTGCTTCAATCCATTTTTCCATAATGAAGTTGTCGGTACGGCTATCTAGTGTACCAACGGCTATGGGGTCGCTGCCCAAGGCAGGCGTCAGAACCATATCGAGATCACACATTGAGTTCATCAACTTGATACTTGCGTCGTGCGCGCCCTGACGCGCCCGGTATAGATCCATAGCAGTCAGACCTGCGACATGCTCCCGGGAATAGCGTGTGAGCGCATCCATCTCGTGAAGGTCTGGCTCGCGACCAAGTTCCTGAATCCGATTTTCGATCTCGTAGACCACATCCATCATCCATAGACTTTCCATCCAATTTCCAAGACCAAGGTTATCTGGATGAGAGTATTCGACGAGTTCGTGCCCCATGCTTTGAAGGGCGGCGCTGGCTTTATCAACCGCGTGCTCCTGATTAACGCCAACCGCATCACCGTATGGTGTGCGCTTTGAGACACCAATGCGAAGCGTGGGAACCGGTTGGTCAAGAACTTTCAGATAAGAGTCTACCATTGGTCTCACGTGATAACGCGCGCCACGCATAGGACCAGCGCTAGTGTCGAGGGCCGCGGCACTATCGCGGACAGTTCGGGACAGTACATGATCAGAATTGAATCCACCAGAAATTTCAGGATAGTAGGGCCCTACCGGATTTAATCCCGTCGTGGGCTTGAGACCGAAGACCCCACAGCAAGCGGCTGGAATACGAATTGATCCACCCAGATCTGTCCCGTGTGCGAAGGGCACCATACCAGATGCAACTGCTGCGCCAGCACCACCGGAGCTTCCGCCTGTCGTGACCTCGAGGTTCCACGGATTGAGCGTTACACCACGAAACGTTGGCTCACACACGAAGTCCTCAGCAAACTCAGGTGTATTGGTCTTGCCGAGGACAATTAGCCCAGCCTTCCTCCAACGGGACACCAACTCGCTGTCGGGCTTTGCCGCCACATCTGCAAAAAATTCACATGAGAATGTTGTCGGCATGTCATGACTAAACTGATTAATGTCTTTAAGCAGAAACGGGACGCCTGCTAAGGGCGTGTCCGCAAGAACATCCTTTGCCACATTGCGTGCATTGTCGAAGTTCGTCATCACAACGGCATTGAGCTTGGGATTAAGCTTTTCGATCACACAAATCGCAGCTTCAGTGACTTCCAGTGCAGACACATCACCACACTTGATTACTGCAGCCAGCGCCACACCGTCAAGCCTGGCATATTCGTTCGGGGTCATTTTACTCTCCACTATAATTAAAACTGTTATTTTACCTATTTTATATTCAATAACGTTAATACTTTTATTTATTTTTTAAAAGTAATGAATCCCAGTCATACTTAATACCACCAGTCCTCGCTTTAACTATAAAATATCATAACTAATAAACTATATTTGAAGTTATTATAAACTTTCCAAAAAGATAACACTGTCAGGTTTTAAGCAAGGTTTTGGAAACAATCAAAATGTTCTATCGCTCGCTAAAACACCATCGAGATCCACGTAAAAGGCTTCAACGTTGATATTTAATAAATGGTGTAAGGCCTGCTACCTGCTCATAAAGTCTTCTGGCTGGTTTATTGAAATCTTCTGTTAACCAATAGACTGATGGTGTTCCATTGGCATCCGCTGCTTTATACACGGCTTCGATAAGCTTTCTACCAATTCCCATGCCGCGCATACTAGGGTCAGTGTAAAGATCCTGTAAATAGCACGCATCTTCAATACGCCAATTATGTGCGTGGTAGATAAAATGGACTAGACCAACAGGTTTATCATCCTGCAACGCAATCATACCATTTTGTTGTGGACGATTTGAATCTAACAGCCTTTCAAAAGTTTTCTGATACACGTCATCGGAAACTGATGTTTGGTAATATTCTAGATATAAACGCCACAGATTGGTCCAGTTTGGCTGGTCCCCAGCTGAAATATTTCGGATAGTGAGTGTCATTTAATTAGTGTTCATAATGTATTTCTATTTTTTGATATCTGTTAACTTGGCTGCTGTTGTGTGATGCAATGAATACCGCCACCGCCTTCTGCAATCGAGGAAATAGGAACCATGACTATTTTTTTATC
>JAPKEK010000587.1 GCA_028822125.1 Pseudomonadales bacterium
GAGTAACGAGCTGAAACAGTCGCTTACGCAATTACAGGCAGTATAATGTGAGATGGGTGTTTTCGGCTATGGTGAATGGTTTGCATCTGTGAAGCAATTCAAAGGGCCAGGCAGTCACCCGTTTACCGGCAGAAATTTTACGCGCCCTACTGGGACAAGATGCATCACTATTTTACTAATTTGATTGTGGATGATCTGACCTCAGGTTAGCCCTACGCATTATTTAAGGTAGGGATTGTGACCGAGTGTTGGAGTAAGTGGATTGCCACGACATGGATGGATCAGTTAAATCCGCTTATAGCTTCCTCAGAAAGCCAGATGGCAACAGACGTGTCTCTGCACAGGCGATTAATGATTAATCATGATAACGGTGGTCATTACATTGTCAGAACCAGAACTGTAAAAGAAAAACTGGAAGTGAACCCAAAGAAGACACTCGACTTTCCGGGTTTGGCACTGTTGAATAGCTTTACATCGATTTTTAACAGGCATTGAATGGATCGTTTTATGCCAAAGAAATGGCTATCTGCCAACCTGGCCAGCGTCAACTATTAACCTTCAACAACTGGATAAGTTCACCTAACCATGCCAACACTTCCTACAAACATCGTTCTAATCGGTATGCCCGGTGCTGGCAAAAGCACCCTGGGCGTCATTCTGGCAAAACGTACCTCGCGCGCCTTTGTAGATACTGACCTGTTAATACAGAATTCACAGAACAAAACCCTGCAAAATATTATTGACAATAAAGGCTACATCGCCCTGCGAAGAATCGAACAAGATGCCCTTCTAAATCTTGATGCCGAAAACACCGTCATTGCTACCGGTGGCAGCGCAGTGTACAGCGCCAGCGCAATGGAGCACCTGAAAAAAAACGGCAAAGTTATTTTTCTGGATGTGAGTTTGCCCGTGCTGCAAAAACGAATCGGCGATTTCAGTGAACGTGGTATCGCCATGGACACTCACCAAAGTTTCTCGGATCTATTTGCAGAGCGCTCTGCTCTTTACTGCCAGTTTGCAGATGCAAGAATTGACTGTGCGGGACGCTCACAGGAAGAAATCTGCGTAGAAATCATCAGACGGATTTCTTAAAAAAAACCGGTTGGTATGGCCGCGACCAATGCATAAACTACAAGTTTAAACTCAGCTCCCTTGCCAGCCCTGGGAATGTCATTAGACAGTCAAAACGAAGATAGTTGGTCGTCTTTACTAGAAAGCAGCGCTAGCCAGGACCAGGCGGAACTTGCCGGAACGGGGTAATGCCGAGGCGTTTCACCCACAAGCTGTCAAAGTTGCGTTTACCGGACGTCCATAGCTGTGGTTAAGGCCTGGCTTCTATTCTGGGTTCGCCCTAACATCCAATCCTATGACGACCGGTGACTTGCAGATCTCGTGTCGTTATCACGCCTCATTGCTCAGTATAATAGGGGTGTGACATCATGCTAATTGAATACTGAAACTTACTATCTAGGAATTAACATAAGATGACTGAAGATGTCCTTTCAAAAAGCGGCGTTAGTCGTACGGTTAGCACAAACAGAACCAGTGAATACAATGGCTATGGTCGGTGCTTTCAGCTATTGCGGATATTGTCGTGCAGCCTCCTGATGACTTCCTCAGCTTATGCTGAAGACGTTATTAATAGCTGTTCAGGCGCTGAAACAGCTATCAGCCGGCTCTTTCTGCAACAGGTGTCGGCGCATAGTGCAATGATCAAATGGCGAGGTGATGCACCTGTTGTCTGTTTTGGAACCCAGCCAGGAAAACTCAACAGATCGGCGAGAAGCGAGTTTATTGATGGCCACCATCAAGTCACTCTTGCCGGCCTAGAGGCAGACACTTATTATTATTATTCTATCGGCGGTGCTACCAGCAGCGGTCCGGGACGGCATTTTCGCACTGCCCCTGAATCAGGGCAGTTGCCGGGCGATGGCAATATCCACATCTGGTTATTGGGCGATTCCGGAACGGCGACAGAAGTCCAGGGCGGGCACAAGACTCATGCCGGAGAAGCAGTTGATGTCATGAATGGTTATCTAAAATATAATGATCAACAAGCCGCCGGTGAATCCTTGGACCTCATCCTTCTGCTAGGCGATAATGCCTATATAGAGGGAACTGATGAACAATGGCAGGGAGCGTATTTTGATATCTATGCCGACCTCATAAAAACCACTGCGACCTGGCCAACGATTGGCAATCATGAAATGGGTGGCGGGCCCCTTGATATCTGTATATTCAGAAGACTGCCGCAATGTGACAAGGGTCCGTTGATCAGCCATTTTGGAGGGATCAGTCGCTCTGCCAACCCAGACAGTTACGACAGCGACGGCGATGGTCCTGATCCAGGTGGTCTGCCGTACCTGAAAATCTTTTCCC
>JAPKEK010000588.1 GCA_028822125.1 Pseudomonadales bacterium
CCCTCTTTCCCACATCCAGTAATTTGCCCATTAGACCCTGGTCAGGCTGTGAACCGTCACCCATCTTGGCCTCAAAGGTAATACCGTCTTCCATCCAGTTCATCGCACCCGCTTCAGCAATTACGGTTTCACCCGGATCCAGCTCAACCTCCACAACCTGCATGTCATCGCCAAATATTTCATAGTCGACTTTATGGCATTTCATATCGTCCTCCAGAATTTAGTTGCCGCGCTAGGCAGGCAGATTACTTAACAGCGTTTTACTGGTCAAAATTATCCCCGATAGCACGGCCACTGGACGGATAACAGTCCTGAGCGGTGAGCACTGCAACACTTGGGTCAATCCCAATGCAGTCGAAGCCGCAGCATCTGGCTGGCAAACCGGAACCTCTCTGCCCAGCAGGCTTCTGCTAAGCCGATTTCAATTGAGATACGACTGTCGGGCTACTTGAATCACTACTGGAGGGTTGGGCTGGTATCAATGGATACTTGATTCCAGCCATCTTCTGAACACATCGCACTACCTGGCAGCTGTAACCAAACTCGTTGTCATACCAGACGTAAAGTACGATCCGATTACCGTTAACAATCGTCGCCTGCGAATCAATGATACCCGCATGTCGGTTGCCTACAAAATCAGAAGAAACGACCTCACTGGAAACCTGATAATCAATCTGTCGCTGCATTGACGAATTAAGGGAAACATCGCGAAGGTATTCGTTAACCTCCTTTTTCGACGACGGCTTCTCAATAGTCAGATTCAGAATAGCCATAGAGACGTTGGGTACCGGTACCCTGATGGAATTACCGGTCAGTTTGCCCGCCAGTTCAGGCAATAACTTACCCACAGAACTGGTCGCATTTGACTCGGTTAAAACCATATTCAGTGGCGCACTTCTACCACGTCTTGATTTCGAATGGGTGTTGTCATGCAGGTTCTGATCATCGGTATAGGCATGCACTGTTTCCATGTGCCCGGAAACGATAACAAACTGGTCATTCACGGCTTTTAATACAGGGACAATGGCATTGGTGGTGCACGAGGCCGCGCCAATTATCCTATCATCGGGCACAATGGTATTGGAGTTAACCCCGGATACAATATTCTTTATGTTGCCTTTACCCGATGTTGTCAGCAGGACCTTGTTCACGCCGTGGCTGCTCAGATGCTGAGCCAGACCTTTTTCATCGCGCCAGGCTCCGGTGCTGTCGACCACTAGAGCATCATTTATACCGTATTGGCTGTAGTCAATTGAAGCTGGGTCCGACGCATAAATAATTTTCACTACCACGCCATTACAAATCAGAACCTGGTTATCTTCATCAACCCGGATAGTGCCATTAAAAGGCCCGTGAACAGAATCCCTGCGCAATAGGCTGGCTCTTTTGTGAAGATCTTTTATCACGTCTTTAGGCGGCCTCAGAACAACCGCCTTGGGTATCAGGTTCTGGCCCCCACCGGTCTTTTCCAACAGTAATCGCATCACCAGACGACCAATTCGGCCGAAGCCATAAACAATAACATCGCAGGGAGAATGACCGACCGAATCCTTTTGACCAATAATGTCGGCACAGTAATACTCAACATATTCGCGCATACTGAGGCCCTGATCATCGACCATATAAGCTGACGTCAACTTACCCAGATCGATATGTGCCGGACTCAAATCAAGAGAGCCGAGTATTTCTAACAACGGATGCGTTTCAAATTCAGAAAGCTCGTTCAGTTCAATCTGGCGTACGCGCCGATGCGCTTTCATGATCTCAATCACAGACTGGTTAAATACCGGAACACCCTGAATATAGATAACAACATTGCGTCTATAAAGCTTACCGATCAAAGGTATCATTGCTTCTGCTAGAGCTTCTCTCTCCTTCCAATCGGCGAAGACGCCTTCGAGACCTGGTTTTGCCACCAATTTCTCCCTAATATACTTTCTTTAATTAACAATCTTTCTTTAGTTAACGATCTTTATCAGCAGCGATCGTGGCTGAAAACCCAGCGAAAACAACGCATTGATTGCCTGGATTTCTGCCCAATTACCATTTCGGTCGCTACTAAATCAAGACCTGAGCCTTCTCGGCCCCTATTATGAATATCAGCACTAAGATAAGCAATTGCCGAATGAAAATCTTCTCCTGCTAGAGTCTCTTTTACCGGTTTAGAGTACAATTAACCCTCAGGCTGTATTCACCCTCCCTTAATTTTGAAGTTAACTCGTTAAATGTCCGATTCAAAGTCACTATTGAATATCAGTGAGGATCTGCTGCCAGTGCAGGCCGGCGATACCAGGCGCTGGCACGGCCTGCATGGCTCCGCCCTGGCCCTGGCAATTACTGAAATCCAGTGTGCCCGCAACAGCGTCCTGTTAGTCATCG
>JAPKEK010000589.1 GCA_028822125.1 Pseudomonadales bacterium
AATTTTTCAGGCATTCCAGGGTCCAAGGTTTTGGACCCACAACCCGGTTGAAACAAAGGCAATTCCGCAGCAAATTGAAACCCTGCTATTTTTTGCCATTGTTCTTTATCCCAACCGTAGATTCGATTTACTTCCCCCTGTGCATCTTTTTCAATCAGGGTCGGAACGATTTCAATTTCAGCCCTGTAACTAAGTTCCAGGCTTTCATCATGAATGACAGCGAATCCCGGGGGGAATTGCGGGTTATCCTGGCTCACCAGCTCAATATCCAATTGATCGAAAAGTTCCGCCAGTAGCGGCTCAATTAGCTTACAGGTTTCACAGGATTCCTTTACATATAACTGAAATTTGCTCATTTACTATCCTTTTTGGCAACTATTTGTCTGACCTTGCGCAGATCATCAGCTGTATCGATGCCAGGCGGTATAAGCACATCGGCAACGCAAGCCATAATCCGTGCTCCATGATACAGTGCTCTTAACTGCTCTAATTTTTCGGTTTCTTCTAAGTGGCAAGCGCCCCAGCTAACAAATTCTCTTAAAAATCCAGCTGAATAGGCATAAATACCGACATGTCGATAGCGCTCTGTTAATGCAGCAACCTCACCGCGCCTGGCAAGGGCTGCCCGTTCAAAAGGGATGCTCGCGCGACTGAAGTATAAGGCCTCTTGACGCTGGTTCCTGACCACCTTAACGACATTGGGGTCATGCCAGTGCTGCTGTTGGGTTAACGGCTGGCAGAGCGTTGCCATATCACATGAAGACTGCTGCAGGTCTTTTGCAACTTGATCGATACACACTGGCGGAATCAAAGGTTCATCGCCCTGAACATTGACGATGGTGATATCTGCAGGAATCTGGAGATTATCACAGGCTTCAGCTAAGCGATCAGTACCCGATATATGATGACTGCCCGTCATAACCACTTCACCACCAAAGCCAATAACACAATCAAAAATGGCCTGATCGTCGGTGGCGACCACGGTACGACTGGCATTGCTCAGCAGCGTTTGTTCAAATACCCGTTGAATCATGGGTTTACCATGAATATCTGCAAGCGGTTTACCAGGAAGTCGCTGGCTACCCATTCTAGCGGGGATCAGCACAGTGTATGACATGACTAGCTCCGGTTATTCAGAATCTAAAGACCTTGCTTCTGCCGGTAACATCACCGGGATATCATCCTGAACGGGATAAGCCAATCGATCGGCCCGGCAGATCAGCTCGTTACTGTTGCGATCATAATCCAGGCTGCCCTTACAGACAGGACAGACTAAAATCATTAATAGCTTATTATCTATGGCCATACGCGCCCCTGGTTAACATTCATATCAGTCTAAGTGTTTAATGATAGTTCAAGTTTATCGAGAATACTGGTCACCAGGATACTCGGTATATGCACGCTGACTGACAATACCCATACATCAGCCGAAATCTGCGAGAGCCCCATACCGCGACATTTAATCGCATCTTTTTCTGTAATAATAATCGGCAGATCATCATCAAACATTAAATCCTCTGGGGCAAACATATGATGATCGGGAAAAGGATGCTCCATAACCTCCAGGCCTGACTGGCGTAGTGTAGAAAAAAACCGAGTGGGGTTGCCGATTCCAGCCACGCCATGTACGGTCCCCTGACCCAATTCCTCTATACCCTGCTGTTTACCGGAGCGAAGATGCGTCAATAGCTGAGGTTCCAGGTCCATCTGAAAGGCATTGCCCGGGGCAACGCCTCTGCTATCTTCTCCGTTGACTACCACCCAGTCCACTTCCGACATCCTCGATTTAGGTTCTCTCATTGGCCCCGCCGGCAGAGATCGCTCATTGCCAAAGCCTCGTTGCCCATCAATGACCATCAACTCGGCATCACGATGCATCCGATAGTGCTGCAAACCATCATCGCTGATAATGACATCGCAATGCCCTGACTTGAGCAGAGACTGAATTGCCGCCACTCTGTCAGCACCGATTACCACCGGGCACCTTGAACTGGTTGCGATCAGCACTGCCTCATCACCAACGACCTCAGGGTCACTATCGACAGTAACGGCAAATGGTCTGCGCTGACTGCCGCCATAACCTCTTGAGATAACACCCGGCTTCAGGCCCAACGCAGTGAACTGTTTTGCCAGTTCGATAACAAGCGGCGTTTTCCCGGTGCCGCCGACAGTTAGATTGCCAATAACGAGTACAGGTACAGGTGGTCTAAATTTAATGGTGCTTCGCTGGCGCCTGCGCCTGAAGAAAACAATGGTCTCAAACAACCAGCTCAATGGCGCTAACAACGCCAGCCATGCGGCGTTTTCATACCACGCATTGGGTAGCTTGATCAGACTATGGATCGCCATACGATTACGAACACGGGCTGTTGAC
>JAPKEK010000590.1 GCA_028822125.1 Pseudomonadales bacterium
CTATTCATATGAAAATTGGCTGAAGTCTAATAGAACGAGTGTCGAAAACTGTAAAAAGGCTAATAATACCAGATTGCGTAGTTCAGGCGACTTAAAATACGCAACCGTTAGAAATGGAAGGCAACTGGAAGGTAAATGGATGAATCCCAAGGCAAGGGGTCCTGCAAACCAGCGAATTTAGCCCTGTCCGGAAATCGCTAGCTTGCCGGACGAGATAAGCGTGGTTGCAACGGCGCGCCTGAGGTCTTCCAGTAGATAAGGCTTGGCGAGAACAGGTATTTGCTTGCGGGAAATGTAGGATGCATGATGGGGGAAGTGAAGATGGGCAGAGCAAATAAGTATTTTTTGATCTGGGTTGTGTAGTTGAATTTGATCAATCAGTTTTTGACCCGGGAACTGCGGAAGAACCAGTTCGGTCAGGAGCAGATGAATATTCTCGTGATGGCGTTGATATAGGGCGAGTCCTTCATCACCTGTATTGGCGGTCAGCACCGTATATCCGACACTTCTGAGCACCAATTGCGCATATTCTGAAATGTTCTGATCGGGCTCGATTAACAGCAGCGTTTCCTCTTTATGCTGAATTGCATCTGTATTTGTCGCAACTCGTCTTGCAGGTGCGCCGCAGCGTGGCAGGAATATCCTAACCAGAGTCCCCTTTGATGGTTTGCTGGTTAGGTTGATGAAACCCTTATTGGCTTCAACTAGCTGGCGAATATTGGCCAGGCCCAGTCCAGAACCCTGATCCGACGTTTTGGTACTGAAAAAAGGTTCAAATATATGCGGTAGTATCTCAGCTGGTATGCCGATGCCATTATCCTGAACGGAAATTTCGCAGAATCTGCCTGGCTTAGCCCAGGGCTCTTCCTTGCAGAATTCAGGGGTTAGAAAAGTAGGTGTCAGCACCAGTTTAATTTCTCCGCCTTCCAGTAAGGCATCTCTGGCATTGATAATCAGGTTCAACAGGATGTTTTCAATTTGATCCTCTACTACGTCAGCATATAAAGGATCTTTGGGATAGAGCTTTACCAGTTTGATGTCGGGCGTTGTTACCTGATTTAGGAGGGATGCTGAATCTTCCAGGATACCTCTTAAATCCTGGACCGTGGTTTGTCTGGGTTGTTGTTTGTTGAAATTCAAAAGCTTCAGGGTCAGAGCATTTGCTTGTTGTCCGGCGTGTAAAATTCGACTGGCATAACTTTTATGTTCGGATGAATTCTCTTGCACAGCAAGAGCAGCGTAACCATTTATAGCAACCAGAAAATTGCTGAGGTCATGGACAACACTACTCAACAGATTGCCAATTGCGGCCATCTTTCTTGATTTATCTAGCTCCAGTTGCAATCTCCTGCGTTCATCCAAGGCAGTAACCTGTCGTCTCTGATCTTCTATGAGCAGCAGTTTTGAGCCGCTGTGCTGCTGGCCTAGATTACTCCCTGAAATTCTTATTTCTCGCAGGCTGTTATTTTTTGAAATCATTTTGGCCTTGATTTCTCTCACTTGATTTGAGGGTTCTGGTGAATAATAGAAATGCCTGAGTTTGCGGTCGGCTAATGATTCAGGAATCAGGGAGGTCAGGTTCTGAGCGCGTAACTCGCTGGGGCTGGCGTCAGTTAGATCCTGGAAGGCATCGCTGCTCCAGATAATATGATTGGCTTGGTCCAGGATAACCATGGCGATGGGATTCATCTCGCTGAGAGACCGGCCAAGGGAGATCAGGTCGTCATGTTTTTGTTGCAGCACTGATAGCTCACTGGTATCTATGATTACCCCTTGCGCCTGAATATCGGAATCAGTTCCCAGATAAAACAGTTTGATGCTTAACACGGGGCTTGAGGCTGCGTTCAGATTCAAGTCAACACTCTGGACCTGATCCGGTCGAATCGATATCTGTTTGATGAAGTGGGAAAATAAGGGTTGTGAGGCCGCTTTTAGAAGATTGTTTAGATTATTATCACAAGCTTCCAGGTTGCTTGTAAGCGGGTTCATGCTATTGGCTGCGCTAACCAGGAATTCACCTTTAGGTGATATATACCAGCAGTCTCGCATGACCAGGGAATTGTATCGTTTAAGCTGTTGCTCGACGAGACGGTTATCGAACTCCTGCTTTAGTATTCGTGATTTTAGAAGATGCTGTTCCGCTCTATGCTGGCGTGCCTTCAGTCTAAGTGCCTGCACAGAATGTAATAGTCGGTGGGTGGACATGAGCCTTTTTATCGGTAGATACAGGATCCGATGCAGCAGGCTGAATTCACTGTTGAAGCGGCAGTCAAGGTCAACCCCTGAGGCTCTCTGATTTGTAGAAACCATGACCTTCTGCAGGCCAATCAATCCAGCAAAACTTGAAATTTCAGCACGAAGCAGTTTTAAGTAA
>JAPKEK010000591.1 GCA_028822125.1 Pseudomonadales bacterium
TGTTTACTGTCAAAATTTGCGGGATGAAGGCAAAGGAGAGCGATGCTCTGTTGCAGTTTTTGTATGAACATGCAGTGCTGCCCGAACATACCTGTCGTTTTAACTGGGAGCCCAATTCCATTGCGTTCTGGGATAACAGGATTACCCAGCATAAACCTGTCAATGACTACTGGCCGCAACGTAGAAAGATGCAGAGAATTACCATCGATGATGGAATTCGGCCCGTTTAGTCGCCGTAAAAGCCACTTTAAAAGCCGTTATAGCTGTTCGCCAGCCGCAAGGGCTAGCTACCCCGAGTTTGCAGCGTTAGCTGAAGCGATGCAGTAAGGCTTTCAGTGAGTTAATAAAGATTTTCGGTTTATCCAGAAAGACATGGTGCCGCGCACCGGGAATCACCATCAGTTGGTTGTATTGGCAGAGTGATTGGAGGGTGGTGATGTTGCAGCTGTTCACGCCAGTAAAGAAGTGGCTGTCCTCACCAATAATGAATGCCCTGTTTCCCGAAAATGCCTTAATCATATTGTAACCATCGGGGAGGTTTGGGCTTTCCTGCAGTTTTGGAAATAGTTTTCGATCCAGTTTGAATGCGAAGCCCATTTCGGTTTTCTTCAGAGAATGCCTGGAAATATGCTCAATGATATAGGCGTTTTTGCAAGGTTGCGGAGGTTTTAGTCGAAAGCGCCGTTGGCCTTCTTCGATACTCTGGTAATAACGGTTTCTGGGAGCTGTTGGGCGTAAAGGTGATCGAACTGTTTTTTTCGGGGCTACGCCATTTTGATTTGAGCGTCTGACTACACTATCGACAAGGATCAGGTTTTTGACCAGTCCTGGTTTTAGATAACAGGTACTGCGCGCCATGGCACCGCCAAAACTGTGAGCAACCAGGGTAACGTCGCTTAGTTTTGCCGAAGCAATTACTGTGGCTATTTCTTCTGCAAAAACCTCGGCGCTGTACACTGGTCTGTGCTCACTGTCGCCTGAGCCGCTGAGATCTATAGCTACAATGTTGTAGTCATGTGCCAGGCCTGGAGCAATAAAATCCCACCAGTGAGCATGCGCAGCATGGCCATGAACGAACATAAGACCAGGCTTATCAGGATTAGGCCAGCTGAGGTAATGAATGTTTGCGTCTCTGGCATTGACAAAGTGTGTTGTGGGCTTCTGACTCAGGCTTTCTTTGAACCAAGTGGGCGTCATGGGTGCTACCAATAATGAATCGCGTTAGTATAGGGCAGTCAACCACAGATTATCAGAGTCGATGGCTTTATGAACCACTGGAACAACCGAACGGCACTGATCGCGATCGCAGTTGCATTCTTCTTTGGCCTATTAGCGGCATTAAGTCTTCGTTCCACTGAGGTAGAGGATCGGACGTCTGCGAATGCAGCTGCTCAGGCCGTAATCAAATGGCGAACTCCGGTCGCTTTTGGCACTAATTTGCCGGCACTGGGCGATAATGTACTGCGCCTTTCTGAACGGTTGCGCACTGCAACTGCAGGAAGGATTCAACTGGAAATATATGAACCGGGGACGCTGGTGCCAGCATTCAGTATTACTGAGAGCGTTAAGGACGGTAAGCTTGAAGCAGGTTATACCTGGCTTGGATACGATCAAGGGCGAATACCGGCAACTCCACTGTTAGCTGCTGTGCCATTTGGAATGGAACCCTGGGAGTTCACCGCTTGGTACTACGAGGCAGGTGGCCAGGAACTCGCTGAAAAACTTTACCAACCTCATAATATACATCCCATTCTGTGTGGGATTATAGGTCCTGAAACGGCTGGGTGGTTTCGATTTCCTATAGTTGACCTGGATCAGTTTGATGGCCTTAAGATTCGTTTTGCGGGATTGGGAGGTAGGGTTCTTCAGAAATTGGGCGCTTCCGTTACGCTTATCCCATCCGGTGAGATTTTTCAGGCGCTGGAGAAAGGCGCCATAGATGCGACGGAGTTTTCGCTACCCAATGTTGATCAGTTGCTGGGGTTCGATAAAGTGGCAAAATATAATTATTTTCCAGGCTGGCACCAGACTTTTACCGCATCGCATTTTATCGTCAACCTGGATAAGTGGAATGCGTTGAATATTGCTGACCAGGCTCTGCTTGACTTGGCCTGCACAGCCGGTGTGATCAGAAATTTAGCTCGTGGAGAAGCCTTGCAGGGTAGTGTTATCGCCGGTTTTGCTGATAAAGGCGTAACCCCCATCAAATTTGACCTGGAAATGCTCACCAACCTCCATGAGATTTCCACGACAGTGTTGCAGGAAGAAGCAGACAAGGATGCTGATTTTGCTGAGATATGGGCTTCGCAGAAAGCCTTTATGGCGCTTTATCGGGGCTGGAAAGAACTGGCTTACCTACCCAGGGATTT
>JAPKEK010000592.1 GCA_028822125.1 Pseudomonadales bacterium
CAGCAGAGATACAGGACATACGTGAACTGCGAATCCTTATCCTCAACCTGATGCCAAAGAAGATTGAAACTGAGATACACCTGCTACGTATGCTCTCTAACACGCCGCTACAGGTGCAGATTGAGTTGATGCGAATCAATGACAGGCCTTCAAAAAACACCCCCATAGAGCATATGGAAGATTTCTATCAGGACTTTTCCACGGTCAGGCATCGAAAATACGACGGCATGATTATTACCGGTGCACCATTGGGACAGGTCCCTTTTGATAAAGTGCTGTTTTGGGACCAACTTATCGAGATTCTGGATTGGACCGAAACTAACGTCACGTCAACCATGTTTCTATGCTGGGCTGTCCAGGCTGCAATGTATCATTTATACCAGGTCCCTAAAGTTGTGCTCCCTAAAAAAATTTCCGGCGTTTTTCCGCACAAGTTACTCAAGCCATTTTCACCTATCGTCAGAGGCTTTGATGATCAATTTTATGCGCCCCATTCGCGTTTTGCCGAAGTCCCTAGGGCGGACATTCTAGCAACCCCAGGAATTGACCTGATAGCAGATTCTGAAGTTGCCGGCGCTTACATATTTGCTCACGAAACCGGCAAACATCTATTTATTACCGGTCACTCAGAATACGAACCGTTATCGCTGGCGAACGAATATTTCAGAGACCTGGAGACTGGTGCGGAACCAGAAATTCCTGAAAACTATTTTTTCAACAATGATCCCTCCTGTGAACCCAATGTCACCTGGAAGAGCCATGGTAGTTTATTGTTCACAAATTGGCTCAACTATTTTGTCTACCAGTTATCACCCTTCAATCCCAGTGATATCGGGAAGGTCAGACATCCTCCGATTATGAAACTAGTCTGAGTCACTTGTCCGCTGAATCTGTAAAACGGCCCCCGCTGGTCCAGGGGGATGTTGGGTCAGGCCTGTTTAGAATGACTTTACCCATGATACTGGGGATTTCCTCAAGTCTGCTGGCAGGTCTCGCAGAAACTTTTTACCTCGGCCAACTGGGCTCAACCGAACTGGCAGCATTAGGTTTCACCTTTCCGGTGACCTCCGCCCTGATGTCATTAACCCTGGGCGTATCCATTGGTATGTCTTCCGTTCTCGCCAGAGAGGTAGGTGCTGGTGAAGACAGCAAGGTCAAACGTATTGCTACAGATGGATTGAGCTTTGCCGTTATTCTCATGATCGTTGTCTCAATTGTCGGTGTGCTCACAATCACACCCGTATTTAAAGCCC
This sequence comes from Pseudomonadales bacterium, assembly GCA_028822125.1. Classification (GTDB taxonomy): domain Bacteria; phylum Pseudomonadota; class Gammaproteobacteria; order Pseudomonadales; family Azotimanducaceae; genus UBA9926. The sequence goes on from JAPKEK010000592.1 coordinate 1,254, forward strand.
TGGGAGCCGATAACAACACGCTGCCACTGCTTACCGAGTACATGCAGCTGTGGTACGTATCCCTTCTGTTTATGGCCATACCTTCGGTGGGCGCAAATGCATTAAGAGCAACTGGCGATGCCAGGACTTCGGGGATCATCATGATCATGGGCTCAATTTTACAAATCATGCTAAGCCCCATGCTTATCTTTGGCTGGTTTGGCATACCCCCTCTGGGAATGGCTGGCGCAGCAGCGGGGAATTTACTCTCCAGGATACTGATGTTTATGGTCACTTTTTACATTTTGGTTTTCAAAGAAAAACTGATCATTTTCCAGGCAGTGGCGCTATCGAGCATTATCGAATCTTGGAAGAAGATACTTGAAGTTAGCATCCCGGCAACGGCGACCAACCTTATCGGGCCTATCTCCAGCGCTATCATTGTCTCCATGCTGGCCAGCTACAGCCAGGAAACGGTAGCCGGTTTTGGTATTGCCAGCCGCATCGAAGGCCTGTTTGTTATTCCCTTGTATGCACTCTCAGCAAGCATAGGTCCTTTCGTCGGTCAGAACTCGGGGGCGGGCGAATTCAAGCGGGCCAACCATGCCATGCTGATAGCCTTTAAAAGCTGTATGCTATGGGGATTGCTGGTCGCCGCGATATTATGGGTTTCTCGCGAACCAATCATACGTCTTTTTAACGAACAGCAAGATGTAATAGACGCGGCCAGTATTTACCTGCTGATCGTTCCAGTATCTTACGGCGCCTGGGGCGTGCTGATGATGGCTTCAGCTATTTTTAATGCCCTCGGTAAACCACTTAAATCAACTGCCATGTCCGTAATGAGAATGTTTGTCATCTACATACCCCTGGCACTGCTGGGTAACAGGCTGTTAGGCCTTCCTGGGATATTTATTGCGACCTGTCTGTCAAATCTATTAGCAGGTCTGCTTGGCGTCATCTGGAACAGGTACGCCTTTGGCGGCTTGAATCATTCTAACAAAGCTCCAGCGACCAATTCATAGTCCCGCATCACATCGACCGCATAAGTTATCTTACCGGTGAATTCCTGCGGATCACCATGAACCAGCCTCAGGCAGGCTTCAGCCATATTCTCCACCGGAGTGATATTTT
>JAPKEK010000593.1 GCA_028822125.1 Pseudomonadales bacterium
GGATGAACTGCCATAGACCCGAGGCTCTGCCATGGGAATAGGCAAATGGGTCAAAGGCGCTTTCAACAATAGGAAGCAGCGCGAACTCCAAGGGCAGTTTTGATGCCGATAGTGATTCCATGATGTGGTACAGGAAAGGCTCACTGCGTTTGATGACTCTTTCCAGGTAGTCCGGATTCCTGATAAACCAGTTAATCTGCTGCTGTACACGCTTTTCATCGAGTCTATGTGGCAACCTAAATTTAGCTCTTAATAGACTCCAGATATCAACGTTTATCTGCTTCTGGGCGGTCTCTTCCAGCGCTGCCTGAAGGTCTACCTGAGGGGGTGGTGGCGTGGTTAAAACAGACGCTACCAGCACCGGTTGACTGCTATTTATATGCTTCTGCAGAGGGAACTTGTCATTTACTGAGGTAATGGCTATGGGTGCATGGTTAGCCTGAGAATCATCGCTTTGACCGGCGTTCGGGGAAAGTGGGGATTCGATTTGAGGTATTGAGCTGCAAGCACTGGTTAGCGCTAAGATCGAGCAAATTGAAGATTGAAACAGTCTTTTATTATCAGAAAAACGCATGGCTGAAGTATACTGTAATTATTCACCAAGAACGCGAAATGTACAGCTAAAAAGATGGATGGGGAAATAATTCTGCAGCGACCCTTAAGAAAAATAGCACACGGATGAAGCATAAAATGGACGCAGTTCTAACAGGTCAAATCAAGGAAATAGCTGCCTGGTTTCAAAGCTCGATAGGCAAACAGGTCGTTCAGACGGAAACAGCAATAATGGATGAGTTGCTGGAGGAAATGTTTGGCTATCATATTCTGCAACTGAGTATTCAGCAGGCTGATCTTTATACCAGGAGCCCGATCCAGCATCGTATAAAATCGTCCCTGTTTGAAGTGCCCGGTGCTGATCTGACCGCTTACCCGGACGCACTGCCATTTGAACCTGATTGCATTGACGTGTTAATCAGTCATCATTTGCTTGATTTTTCTAACAGGCCTCAGGACCTTCTTCGAGAGTTTTCAAGGGTTGTGCTGCCTGGCGGGCGGCTGATCTTGCTTGGCTTTAATCCTTACAGCCTGTGGGGCGTGTCTCGGGCACTGATGTCCTGGCGTCATAGAGTACCGTGGACTGGCCATTTTCTGGCCCCTGAAAGGCTGATGGATTGGTTAAATGTATTAAATTTTCGAATCGATAGAGCAATATACAGTGAATATGGTTTGCCCCTGATAGGCAGGCACCGCCGTCGCCTAGCCTATAGTTTAGGCTTGAGTCGCAGGTTCAAATTTCCTTTTGGGGCAGTTTCAATAATTGTAGCGAGAAAACAGGTAGAAACGATGACGCCATTGAAACCAAAATGGTTTCAGCGCCGTGAGCTTTCAAATAGTAGTTTGGTGAAACCCGTGGCGCGAATGCATTCAGCGCGGATTGATGTAAAACAGAGGACAGCAATGCCTGAACATGGCTTATGAAAACTGAGATTTTTACTGATGGTGCTTGTCGCGGTAATCCTGGTCCGGGTGGCTGGGGGGCCATACTGCGCTATGGTGATACAGAGAAGCGACTCAATGGCAGCGCCGCCGATACAACCAATAATCGCATGGAGTTATTAGCCGCCATAGAAGCGCTGGCAGCATTAACTCGGCCCAGCGAGGTGCAACTGACAACCGACTCGAAGTATTTACAAGACGGCATTACCAAGTGGGTTGCGAAATGGAAATTAAATGGCTGGAAAACCAGTAATAAACAAGTCGTGAAAAACAAGGACTTATGGGAAAGGCTGGACAAACTCGCTATGATCCATACCGTTGACTGGCATTGGGTAAAGGGCCACAGCGGTCACAGGGACAATGAATTAGCCGACCAGTTAGCAAATGCAGCGATTGATAAGATGATGGATGAACAATGAGGCAGATAGTCCTTGATACTGAAACAACGGGCCTGGCGGTAGAGGCAGGCCATAGAATTATAGAAATAGGCTGTGTTGAGCTGGTTGACAGACGCATCACTAAAAACTGTTTTCATCACTATATCAATCCACAAAGAAGCATTGATGAAGGGGCCGAGCAGGTGCACGGTATCAGTTTAGAATTTTTAACCGGGAAACCGGTGTTCGGTGATATCCAGGAGGCCTTTCTGGCTTTTGTTACTGGCTCAGAATTGATCATCCATAATGCTGCGTTTGACCTTGGCTTTCTTGACAAGGAGTTGGCCTTGGGATCAGCCAATCCTGTCAGGATGGAAGAAATCTGTGGTGTGTTAGATACGCTGGCCCTGGCCCGATCAAAATATCCTGGCCAGAGAAATAGCCTGGACGCACTATGTAACAGGCTTGGTGTGGATAATTCTTCGCGAGATCAG
>JAPKEK010000031.1 GCA_028822125.1 Pseudomonadales bacterium
CACTAAGGGCCGTGATCAAGGTTACTTAACCTACGCTGAGGTAAATGATCACCTGCCCGATGATATTTCTGATCCCGAGCAGATTGAAGATATCATTGGCATGATAAATGACATGGGCATTCCTGTTCATGAAGTTGCGCCTGAAAGTGATGATCTGATGACCGAAGGGGATACTACCGATGACCTTGCGGCAGAGGAAGCTGCGGCTGTATTGGTGGCTGTTGAAAATGAAACAGGCCGAACATCAGATCCTGTTCGAATGTATATGCGTGAAATGGGGACAGTCGAGTTATTAACCCGAGAGGGTGAAATTGTCATTGCTAAACGCATTGAAGACGGGATCAGAGACGTGTTGGAAGCCTCAGCAAAATTCCCTGGCATACCCGAATTTGTTTTGGATCGTTATGATGATACTCAAGCAGAAGAGGGTAAGTTATCTGATCTGTTGTTAGGATTTTTGGACCCTGTTGAATTTGTAGCGCCAGCTGCGCAAGTGGTGCCAGGTGAAGCAAAAAAAGAAGATGCCAGCGAAGAAAATACGGGGCCTGATGCTGAATTAGCCCAGGAACGCTTCACCGCATTACGATCTCAATTGACAAAAACACATCGGTCAATTAAGAGAAATGGTCGAACATCCAAAGCTGTTACAAAGGAGTTGGCGGCTCTGGGCGACGCATTTCAGTTCTTCAAATTTATTCCCAAAGTATACCAGCGGGTGGTCAGCAGCGTGCGCAGACCGCATCAGGAAATCCGTCGCCTTGAGCGTCAGATTCTGGCAATTTGCCTGCGCCAGGGGGGTATGACTCGAAAGGATTTTATACAGTCGTTTGTTGGGCAGGAAGAAGACCTGAATTGGGTATCAGAACAGATCAAGGCGGGCTTTAGCAGGCTTGCCAATGTGGAAGTTGAAATTGTTCGAATGCAGAAGAGAATCCGGTCAGTGGCGGAGAAAAGCCAACTGACTGCTTTTGAAATCAAGGATATCAATCGCCACCTGTCTATTGGTGAAGCGAAGGCGGGGCGAGCTAAAAAAGATATGGTTGAAGCAAACCTGCGATTGGTGATTTCCATCGCCAAGAAGTACACCAATCGAGGCCTGCAGTTTCTTGACCTGATCCAGGAAGGCAATATTGGTCTGATGAAGGCTGTTGATAAGTTTGAATATAGGCGGGGTTATAAATTTTCAACTTACGCTACCTGGTGGATTCGCCAGGCGATTACTCGATCTATTGCCGACCAGGCCAGGACCATTCGAATTCCAGTCCATATGATTGAAACGATCAATAAACTCTCTAGAATTTCCAGGCAGATGCTGCAGGAAATGGGGCGGGAACCAACGCCTGAGGAACTTGGCGAAAGAATGGAGATGCCTGAAGAAAAGGTTCGGCGCGTATTAAAGATCGCCAAAGAACCCATTTCTACTGAAACACCGATCGGCGATGATGATGATTCCCATCTGGGGGATTTTTTAGACTCGGATTCCAATTTGGGAGAAGGCGGACCGGTTGGCTCTCCGGTAGAAGCGGCTACTGAAGAAGGATTGCGCGATGCCACCCGAAATATTCTATCTGGGTTGACTGCCCGCGAAGCTAAGGTGCTTCGAATGCGCTTCGGGATAGATATGAATACCGACCACACCCTGGAAGAGGTGGGCAAGCAATTTGACGTGACTCGGGAACGGATCCGACAGATTGAGGCGAAAGCATTGAGAAAATTGAGACATCCCACAAGATCAGATCAGTTAAAGAGTTATCTTGACGACCCCAATTGATGTGGAACCTGTCCTTAACGATCTATCCTGAGTCATTATCCTACTGATCTATCGTTTTCCTGCGCTATCGTGGCGAGCCCTGTCTTCACGGCGAGTATACTTTTTATCTAGTTGCCGATTACAGTAGCATCTCCGCCTAAGGTAAGGTTATTCGGCGAATTCAGCTGCTGCCTTTCTACCGCTACGGTCCGAATGGTTGTTACCACATTCAAGTATTCCCCAGGTTTGGCTACCACGGCTGGATTGGTACCAGTATTCTACTGCTACGTTATATTGATCCTGGTATCAAGAGAATCCTGGGCAGGTTTGGAGGGAACCGTTGTATAGAAACCAGGCAGACACGCTGATTGGTAGGCAAGCTGGCAGGACTGAATCAGCTACTGGACCTACCGATGGTGCTTGCTACCGCTATCAGTATTGTGCTGAGCCACCGTCGACGCTGAGTAACGCACCGGTAATGCCTGCACCCGCGTCGCTAGCCAGGAGAACTGCCATGGCAGCAACCTCCTCAACTGTATTTGGCCGCTGGATAGCTGATTCCTGGGAGAAGAGTGCGATCATCTCATCGAAAGTCATACCCATGGCTTCGGCAGTATTGGGGCCATTCTCTTTGACAATATCGGTGATAATGAGGCCAGGACAGATCGCGTTAACCGTAATTCCCTGGGTGCCGACCTCGCGCGCCGTTGATTTTGTCATGCCGTTTACAGCGTGTTTTGCAGCTGTATAGGCAGTTAATACTGGCTTGCCGTGTTTCCCCTCAATGGAAGATATATTAATGATCCTGCCAGAATTTTGCGGAATCATTAATTTCAATGCACGCCTTGTTCCCCAGAAAGTAGAATAGACGTTCCACTTCATTGCTTCATCAAAGGCTTCATCGCTTAGATCAACTGTAGGTTGAAGGTCACCGGCCCCGCCTGCATTGTTGACCAGGATATCCAGTTGCCCAAAATGAGCAGCTGTTTTGTCCACAAAATTTTCCACGTCGTCCTGTTGCATGGCATCACCTTGGATGAATATGAGCCGCTCTCCAGCGCCTACTTCATCCAGGGTTTTTTGTGCTTTTGTTGCATTTCGAGCCATGATGGCAACCGCTGCCCCTTCCGCCAGATACGCTTCTGCTATACCTCGGCCTATACCTGCAGAGCCGCCGGTAACAGCAGCAACCTTTCCTTCTAAATTCATTACTATTCCTTATTTTAGTAAACTGAAACCATCCAGTGTATTGATGGAGTTTAATGCATTGCCTAGAAGGGTTTCGCCAAGTAGTCGTCCGCGCTCATTGGCCATATCCAGAGCACTGCAGATTATAACGGCATAGCATAAAAAGTAGAGCGTGCAGCGTTGAAAACGATCACGACAGAGCTGTAAGTCGTAGCTGATGCCTTTACCGGTCAATTGCCTGTGATAGTAGGCTACCCAGTCGCGGTCATCCAGGATCGCCTGGCTCGGGCTTTGGCTCAAGAAGTAGGCCAGATCGTGTTCTGGCGCGGACTTACATAGCGCTTGAAAATCCACCAGGGCAACATGATCCTGCCCGAAAAACAGGTTATCCAAACGCATATCGCCATGGGCAATACAAACAGGACCATCCATTATATGCTCAAGCAGGGGCTTTATGTTTTCAGAAAGGCCGCGTCCCTTCAGGGCCGTTTCCCGGCTGACGAGGTGAGAGAAATTTTCAGTCACGACTGGCCAACCAGCAGTGAATCCATCGATCATGCCTTGTACCTGGAAGTCAGTATTATGATAATTTATCTCATTGAGATGGTCCGGCTGCCAGGTGGAACTGTGCAGGTCCACCATGGCGTTCACGACCTGTTCACATTCTGTGACGGTACAGCCTTTTACCTGATCTCCCAGGCGGTAACCCAGCAGGTCCTCAAGTAAGAGGATAAATGCCTTGGAGTCCTGATCAAAGGAAGCGTGATAGCACTGGGGAGCCCGTACAGGGACCTGCTCCAGCACCTGGCTATAGAATTGATACTCTCGTTCGTACATTTTAAAAAGGTGAGCTATTGCTCGATTGTCGGCAGAGGGTGACTGAAACTTAGCGATAAGTGTTTTTGGACAGTTTTGTCCTTCGAGGGTCAACCGGGTCACCAGGCCAATGATACCAATGCCTTCTCCCAGAGGTTCGATGTGGAAATTTGAAACTTCGCAATTGAGTACTTTGCTCAGCCACTGAATGCTGATCTGGTCGGTACTAATTGGGAATGAGGTCATGTGATTCACCTAATCTGATAGCTAGTTTGTTTTGGCGACAACCTAAGTATACTGGTCATGGAGTAATCGTTCTAGCTGGGGGCGCTATGTTAAATTTAGAGGAATGGAAGTACCCCAGGACATATTTAGCACAGGTTGAATAACAATGAACACTGTAACGGATATACAGTTCCAGTTTACCGATGAGCACCAACAATTTAGAGAAAGTCTACGTCGATTCTTGAAAGACACCTCTGCTGTCACTTCGGTTCGCAGTTTAATGGAAACTGAAAGCGGCTATGACCAGCAAGTCTGGCAGCGATTAAACGGTGAATTAGGTCTGCAGGGCCTGATTGTTCCTGAGCAGTATGGCGGTTCTGGTTTTGGCATGATGGAAATGGGTATCGCCATGGAGGAAATGGGCCGGGCTCTGTACTGTGGCCCTTTTTTTTCAAGTGCAGTGATGGCAGTAACTGCAATTGATTTGATTGCGAGTGAGGATCAGAAATTGCGCTGGTTGCCACAAATCGCCAGCGGCGACATGATCGCCGCGCTGGCGGTTGCTGAAACCAGTGATTCTGATTTGCTGACCTCAGTTCAGACCTGTGTTGCCGCTGCCGATGATGATGACGAGGGCTATTGCCTGACTGGCAACAAGCGATTTGTTGTTTCTGGATGCCAAGCAGACCTGTTACTTGTGGTCGCTCGTCTGCCTGGAACCAGTGGGCTCGCCGGGTTGTCAATTTTTGCCGTCTCGGCCGATGCGCCCGGATTGTCTAGGCGGGGTCTGAGTGTGATGGACCGCACCAGGAAACAGGCAGAGCTGCAACTAGACCAGACTCGGGCAGAGCTAATTGGGCATTATGGGAAGTCCGGTCGAAAATTACAGATGGTTCTTGACCTGGCGGCCATAGCGCTGGCCAATGAAATGGTTGGCGGGGCTGAGAAATTGCTGCAAGACACTTTGGATTACACCCGGTTACGAGTCCAGTTTGGACGTACCATCGGCTCGTTTCAGGCTATCAAGCACCGCTGTACCGATCTTCTTCTGGCAGTGGAGTTAGCCAAATCCGCGGCCTATTTTGCCGCTGAATCAGCGGGTAGAGATACGGGCACGTTAGCCGTGAATGCAAGCATTGCCAAAGCAGAAGCGAGCGAGGTGTATTTATTAGCCGCCCTGGAAACTATTCAGCTTCATGGCGGAATCGGTTTTACCTGGGAAAATGACACGCACCTATGGTTTAAACGAGCGAAGTCCTCGGAGGTATTACTAGGTGACCCTGTCTGGCACCGAACGCGGCTTATCAATGAGTTGGTTAGTGAATCAGGAGGACAATTATGACTTCACATAACCTGACTGAAATCGCCGAACAGGCTCGAACTTGGCTGCAGCAAACCTGGGATCCTGATAGGGATCTGGTTGCCTGGCGAAACCTGCTGGCGGATTCTGGCTGGGGCGTCCCGCAGTGGCCCAAACAGTGGTTTGGCAGGGATATGAATTCGGCCGAGTCTGCTGTGGTTGATCAGGCGCTGGCCTCACTTGATGTGGTGGGCGTTGCCAAGACCGGTATACGAATGCTGGCTGCCGCTACTCTGCTTGAGCACGGGACGGATGAACAAAAGAACCAGTTTCTTCGCTGCATCCTCACTGGCCAGGAAAACTGGTGTCAATTGTTCAGCGAACCAGGAAGCGGGTCTGATCTGGCAGGGGCGATAACCCGGGCAGACAAGGATGGTGATCGCTGGATTGTAAACGGCCAGAAGGTATGGACGACCAGTGCGCATCATGCAGATTGGGGATTGCTCCTGGCTAGAACCGATTGGGACGAGCCTAAACATAGAGGCTTGACCTATTTTGTCATTGATATGCACCAGCCAGGGGTGCGAGTGTCGCCGCTGCGGCAGATGAATCATCACGCGTCCTTTAATGAAGTATTTATGACGGATGCCCATGTGGAAGCGCAACACCAGGTGGGTAGTTTGGGTTCAGGTTGGCAGGTGGCACTGACTACTCTGGCTCATGAACGCAGGGGGGCTGACGGATTAAGGTCACCTGGGGTCGCTACGGATATCAAAGCGCGGCGTACGGGACGAATTTACCAGCAAGAGCAGGTCGAGATTGAATCAGTAATGGAACCTTATAAGTGGTATCCGCAGCGAGCCGGTAGGGTTGACCTGGTATTACCCAGAGCCATAGAAACAGGGCGGATTAATGATCCCGCTGTTGTACAGGAATTAGCAAGATTGATCATCATGGCTCGATCGGCGCAATGGACAGCGAAGCGAGCCAGGGCGGCGCAGACAGCTGGAAGAAAGCAAGGTCCAGAAGGGAGCCTGGGCAAGTTAGCGGCGAGTAATGTAGCCAAGCTGGCTGCTCGAGTCCATACCCTGATTGCCGGTGCCGATGCGATGCTGGAAGGTGCGGATGCACCCCTGGAAGGGTTAATAGCAGAAATCCTGATGTCTACACCAGCTGTTTCAATTGCTGGCGGCACCGATGAAATTCAGCGTAATATCATCTCCGAAAGAGTACTAGGTATGCCTAAAGAGCCTCGTTCTGACACTGGGCCTTTTCGTGATGTAAGGCGAAATTGACAGTGCCAGTTATCAATATTAGTGAATTTGCCAGGCTTTTGCTCTTTCAAGGGCATGGCGATAGTACTTCAGGCCAAGTATTAAGCAGATTATCGCTACGCTGTAATTGATTACTGCGAGTAGAGATATTGATTTGCCGAGCGCAAGCTCGCTCGCAAACAGATAATCACTGCATATTGCTGGGAGCGATGGTGCAAAACTATAAGATAGAAAATTAACAGCGATCAGGTAAAAAGCGACCATCTGACCTCTTAGCTCATTCGGTGAAATCAATTGCAGCGTTGCAATGATTAAGCCAGGCGGTACTGCCATGCAAAAGGTTACCGGGATCAACAAAGCCAGCGCCGTATAAGCATTTGCAACCAGGGTTAGCGTGCCAGCAAGTGGTAGAAGCACTATGGTGCTGGCTAATACAACACGCAGTGTGGCATCTGCATTTCCCCTTCTGATAAGCCAGCCAGCGAATAGCCCGCCGCTGACGCTACCGCCGATTCCGAAAAACAAGGCAATGAAACCATATGACAACCCAATTTCGGTTCTGGACCAGCCATGATTGCGCACGAAGTACTCAACCAGCCAGGAAAATAATGACCAGCCTTGGGTCGCCAAGCACAGGTATGCAAGGAATACCAGGAAAAAAAATCGTTGTCGGCTTTTGATAAATTGCCAGACTTCTGGAAAGGGCACCGACCTGGGTGTTTCAAATTGTTTTCCCTTTCTGTCTGGTTCATGGAGAAACCACATGGCCAGGGCGACTAACAGACCCGGGGCGCCCACAGTGATAAGCACCATTTGCCAGGAGTAAACCTCTCCCAGAATAGGAATCACCAGGTTGGGTGTTGATTCCAGGTAATCAATAAGGGGGCCTCCGGCTATATTCGCGAGCCCCTGGCCAATGAACGGAGCAGAAGCGACTATACCAATAGCAAGGGGTAGGCGATCAGCCGGGAAGTAATCTGCCAGGGCTGAATTGGACGCAGGCCCGAGTGTGGCCTCGCCAACACCTACGCCCATTCTGGCGATAAATAAGTGCCAGTAATGGTTGGCTGTACCGCACAGCATGGTCATGACGCTCCAGCCTGCTATGCCTGCGGTCATTAGGTTGACTCGATTGAAGCGGTCAGCCATCCTGCCGGCGGGATAGGACATTAGCGTGTAAAACAGCGCAAATGCGAAGCCCATTATCAATGATATCTGGGTGTCGCTAATACCGCCCAGGTCCCGTTTGAGTGGTCCCACCATGACATTAAGTATTTGCCTGTCAATAATCGAGAAAGTCGAGGCAAGGGTGAAGATAAAAACAACGTACCACAGGTATCTTGAAGACAGGCTCGGAGAGGAATCTGGCATCACTTTATTCCTTTATTAGTTTCATGGCGTTTTTTGTTTTTGTACCGGCTGTATTGTATGGGTGTCTCTGGAATTAAATTAACTGAGGTGACTGGAGGCGAGACCTAATCGAATCAGCAGGGTACGTCGCCCTGGATGGTAACGCGGTCCATCTTTCTGGTGTTGGGCCAGTAATCTGCAGCTGCATAGTGCTGCGCAGCACGATTATCCCAGAATGCCACAGAATTTTTCCTCCAGCGGAAACGACACTGTATATCGGAATTCCATGCTGTGAGGGAAAGCTCTATGAGTAATTTGTCAGATTGGTCGGGATCAAGACCGTCGATGCTTCTGGTAAAGATTTGATTCACGTACAGGGCCTTTCGGCCGCTAACAGGATGCTTTACCGGTGGGAAAGAAGCAGCAGTGGTTGCGATCGCTTCTTCGTCAACGCTGCTGGCTCGCATGTTATTCAGGAATACCTGATTGTCATGGTAAGCCAGGCTGGTTTTGATCTTGTTCTTTGTGCCGCTTTCCAGTTTTTCATAGGCGAGTTCCATATTGGCGAAAAGTGTATCACCACCCACTTCGGGGACCTCTCGTGCGAGAAGAATCGATCCCAGAGAGGGCTCTTTGCGCCAGGTGACATCAGAGTGCCATTTATTGACTTTTGGCGGGTGTTTCTTGTCGTTGTACAGTTGAATGACTTCTGGGTGTTGGGTGTTATTCTTGGTAAACGGATGTATTTCAAGTTCACCGAATCGGGCCGCAAAGGCGATATGTTGGTCAGCAGTGAGGGCCTGATCTCTAAAGAACAGGACTTTCCGTTCCACCAGCAACTCTGTCAGCCAGTCGATGATTTCGGTTGAAAGGACCCGGCTGAGATCAATGCCCTGAATTTCTGTGCCGATTGCCGGTGACAGATGGTGTAGCTTAAAATTCTCCATTGATCTTACTTTACATTGTGGCTGCATAATGTGGCTTGTTTTATTCGAACCTTGGGACATTATTCTAGGGTACATTATTTAGCCGGTTGATGCCCTTGGAGTCGCCTGCTGTGTGTCAATAAACAAGTCTCAAGGTTAGTTTCTGTGCATTATTTAGTCAGTCAATTTGATAAATTCCTACCAAATAATGCGTGCAGCCGCTCCCAGTGGCGTTCTGCGCTTGCTTTGTGGTAAATATCGCCCCTGCCTGGGAAAGCGAAGCCGTGTTCCGCACCTGGGTACCACTCAAGTCGATAATTGATGTTAGTTTGATCGAGTTGATGCAGCAATTGTTCTATAGTTTCTTTGGGCGCATAAGAATCTATTTCGGCACAGGCGAAATACATCTCGCCGGTAATACGTTCGGCGCTCAGGTGCGGTGAATCGGATCGGGTGGTGACCAGGTTAGCGCCGTAGATAGATGCAGCGCATTGAATGCGGTCATTGTAGACTGCTGCCGCCTTGAAAACGAAAGGCCCACTCATGCAGTAACCCACCGCTCCGACCCGAGATGCATCTGCTTGCTGAAGCTGGTCTGCATAGTCCAGCAAAGCCTGCGTGTCTGCCATTATCAGCTCCAGAGACAGGTGCCGGGTCATCTCAAACATTGTCTTCATGCCGGATTCCGTTCTCTCAAAGAGGAATTCTTTGGTTTTGCGGTAGTAGAGGTTGGGTAAGATCACGCAGTAACCTGTGGTTGCTATTCGCCGGGCCATATCGTGCAGTTCTTCTCTTTTACCCGGGGCGTCCATGTAAAACAAAACGGTTGGGAAGGGGCCGTTTTCTTCCGGGTGGGTAATAAAGGTATTCATATCACCGTGCTGGGTTTTGATATCGATGTGATGTTCTATCATTTGCAGTAGCCTTAATGAATTGGGTTTGTCGTTAAGAATACCTAACCAAGCAGCACTTTCTGAAGTGGATAGAAATCTGCTGGTCGGGTATTTATCGGTTCAATTGTCTTATTCCAGTGGCTCAGAATTGTCGAAATCACCGGCAGACAGTCTTTGTATGTAGCGATGATATTCTTTTATGGCTTTGTAGCCGAATAGCAGGGTGATTGACAGGCCGCTGATTAGAACCAAGCCCGTTCCCGTAGTTGTCACCGCATCGAGTTGTCTGTCAGTGGTAATAAAACCAAAAGTGGCGACAAAGGTAGCAAAGCAATAGGTTAATTTAAAGCTGAAAATCCCTTTGCCTTTAAACAGAAAATATACTGCCTGCTCGCCGTAGTAACCTTGTGCAATGATGGTCGAAATCGCAAAAAACCAAGCTGCTATTGTCACCAGGTAGATCCCTAGCCAATCGTGGGTCTGATTAAAGGCGTGCGCTGTCAGTGTGGCGCCGTTGTAGGATTTGAAAACGCCATTATCTCTAAAGCCGGGCGGGTGAAGGCTGGTTACGTTATTAAAAAGGGCCCTATGTCCGTCAGCATCAACGACGATTTCTCCGTGAACTCGAATTAATTCCCCATCATCGATGGTGACAGCGATAAACACGGGCGTGATGTTCTGTTCTGAGGAAAAATTAGCGATGGGAACAGGCGGAAGCTGCCATTGCGTGGTTGAAATTTCTTGGAATTCAGGCAATTCAGTGATTAGTCCGTCCGCTGACCGGTTCCAGACACCCGAAGACAGAATGATCAGGCCAGTGATGGTGCACACAACCAAGGTGTCTATGAAAGGCTCCAGGCCAGCAACGATGCCTTCTCGAACGGGTTCGTCAGTTTTCGCTGCGCTGTGGGCTATAGCAGAGGAGCCCAGCCCGGCCTCAGAAGAGTATAAAGCTCGTTTCATGCCCCACAGCATTGCAGAGCCCATAGTACCACCCACGAAAGCACCGCTTGCCTGGGTTGGATTGAACGCAGAAGCGATAATCATAGAAAAAATGGAAGGCAGCGACGCTATATTCAGCACCAGAACGTAGGCTCCTGCAAGGAGATACATGACGCACATAACGGGTACGATGATCGATGTAACCTTGCCGATTCGCTTAATGCCGCCGATGATGACTAAGCCAACGGTGATTGACAGTATCGCCCCGACCAGCAATTTTGGCCAACCAAAAAACGTATGGGTTACGTCGGCTACATTCCAGGCCTGGAACATATTACCGCCAGTGAACGAACCAATAATCGTTGCCAGGCAATATAGTGAACCGATCAGAAAGCCCAGCCTGGGAAGACCTAGCTCTGCGAAAGCACGTTTAGAGACCCACATGGGCCCGCCCCTGGGGTTGGTCGGGTCGTCCAGGTTGCGATACATCATTGCCAGGGTCACCTCGATAACCTTGAGTGCCATTCCGAAAACACCAACAACCCACATCCAGAATAATGCCCCTGGGCCGCCAAGGGAAATTGCGATGGCGACGCCGCCTATATTGCCCAGGCCGACCGTTGATGACATTGCTGTAGAAAGTGCCTGGAAGTGGTTAATCGCGCCGGGATCACTGGGGTTATCGTAACGTCCCAGGGTAACCGGTAAACCATGGGTCAGGGCCCGGTACTGACAAAAGCCGCTCCAGACCGTAAAAAGAATACCCGCTGCCAGGACAACATAGAGCACATTGTCGCTCCACAGAAAACTGTTGATGTTCTGA
>JAPKEK010000594.1 GCA_028822125.1 Pseudomonadales bacterium
CAGCACACCATCGGCTGCATATTTCCTGGCCAGCGATTTGCTGAGAGAAATCATGGCAGCTTTAGTCGCACCCTAATCGATCAGCGCTGCATTCGGATACTTTGTTGCAGCACTTGCAACCATCACCACTCGACCCCATTTCTGCTTGCGCATTCTTGGCAGTAAATGGCGGGTGCAGCGAACCGCTGATAGTAGGTTCAATTCAACCAGTTCCTGCCAATCCTGATCACTCATATAGAGAAAGTTTCTGGTAGAGAAAGTTCCTGGAGGGTGACGCAACTACATTATTAACAAGAATATCTGAGCCACCCAAGGCCTCAACCTGGCTTAAAAACCGATTGGTTGAACTGGCATTTCCCATATCCGCTGCAAAACCCGATACCTTGCCTGGCCCTTCTGGTTGATACTTGGCTAGCAAAGCGACACCGTCTTCTTCTCTAGCACAGGAAACAACCTCTGCTCCCTGATCGGCAAGCAATTTCACCACTGCCGCACCGATGCCTAGACTGGCCCCAGTAACGACGGCCTGCTTACCAGTTAGATTCAAATCAATCATGTTTCAGCGCTCCTTAGTAGGAATTTTGAGGGGCCAAATACCAATCAAGGACTCTCTTCAGGCACTGTCTTCACTCAATCTATTCAGTCACAGCAATTTGTATAGATAACAGCACAGCTAATAGTTCATGAATCCTGTTGCCAACCGTGTTTAACCGTTGCAACCTGACAACGGGCCAATCAGGGTTAAACCAATGTCGCAGATAGCTGTACAGGGAAATCTGATTATTCAGCAAACTTACCCTGACTGAAGACCATAAAATAGTTATCCGTGAGTTTACTCAATGTTACTTTAACAAATTCAATCATGTCTCGCTGATCAAGCCCGTCAACCTGTTCCGCCAATTGTTTGGCAGCATCAAAAGAGACAATACCCCTGTCCAGATTACTCCAGTATCTTTGTGCCCGCGCCGACAGATTCTTATCTTTCTCCAATAACACACTGATCAGGCCCATTTTATTTTCCTGAAATTCCTGGGATTCCATCTCCTCTAATTTTTTAACCTGTTGTTGCAGGAAGGTGAGCGTTCTTTTCTTGAGTTCGTGCACTGGTGCCACCGGTGACTGAATCACAAAGCCAACAGCACCACGCTCACGAAGCACCGGATTCATGGCAGATACTACGTAACCCAATTGCTGCTCGGTACGCAAACTGGTGAAATAAGCGGGCCTAATCAGATGCACCAACAACGCACTTCGGGCCCGACTGGCGAGGTTTTCATGGTCATCCTGCAGGTAGAGAACCATGGCCGCATCGTTGTGATCAACGTCAAGATCAATCTCTTCAATACCGCTTATCTCTCTGACCAGGGGGTTGACCGCTTCCACCTGAGCAAGCTTCAGATGGTGAGTTAAAAGGGCCTGAATATGCGTCGCACGTTGCTCCAACACGTTACCGTTCACCATCACCTGTGCTGATATCTGTGAGAGCACCCCGTCGCGCCATACCAGCAGAGATTCAATTGAGATGCCCTGCAAACTCTCGATCATCTGTTCTGCGCGCCAGCTTGATGCCAGCAATTCATCTCTGAGTCTCGAATAACCTTGCTGAAATGGCCGGTCCTTGGATGAGTTTGTCAAATCCTTAAGGATTTCGGCTTTTATGACATTGAACCGTTCGCTATCAATATCCAGATTAACCAGTCTCTGTAACACTTCATCGAGCAGCACCATCTGCTTATCATGATAGCCACTGATAGTAATCCGAAAGCCCTTTGGCGGTGATGCGATCTGATAGCCCAATCCCGCTAGCAAAGCTGGATAAGCCAAGGCATTGAGATCATCCTGAACCAGTTTGCTATATAGCAGAGCCTGTACAACATCTTCCAGCACAATCAAGCCACCTTGATTACGAAGGCTAATATTCATCACTGCCCGCGGAACCCCAAATTCAATATCCGTATCCAGAAATATTTCCAGCTCCTTTTCGGATACCACCGTGGCAGGACCCTTGTCATCGGCCGAAACCAGATCAACGGCTTCCGGTAGGAAGGGGTTTGGCCTGGGCAGGCTTAAACCACTTACTGACGCTAGGACCATGTCAATGGGACCCACGTTTAAGTCATAAGGAACGCCGAACCATTTCTCGGTCTGCTCGCCTTGGATGTCCGGGCCTGAAATAGATACGATCACGTTGTCCGAGGTCAGCTGTGATAGAAGTGCGCTTATCAGCTTACCATCAAACTGCTCCATCAAATAAGGCGCAATCAGCAAATCTGAAACTGGATAATACTGGAGAACTGGCGCGATGGAGGTCACTGTATCCATGGCCTGCGACTGACTCTTAAATCGAAAACCGAGCGCAGCAAC
>JAPKEK010000595.1 GCA_028822125.1 Pseudomonadales bacterium
CCTCAGGCATGGCGGCGCAGATGACAGCTTTGCTCACTCAGTTAGCAGAAGGGGATGAACTGGTGTCTGCCAGTACGCTTTATGGCGGTAGTTATTCGCAGTTTGATGTGACCTTCAGGCGCATGGGAATTAATACCATCTTTGTTGATCCTGATGATCCGGCTAACTTCCGCAGCGCCATTACTGAACGTACCAAGGTGGTTTATATTGAAACAATCGGTAATCCTTCCAATAACCTGATTGATATAGAGGCTGTTGCCAATATTGCCCATGATGCAGGCATTCCGCTGGTGGTGGATAATACCTTTGCCACGCCGTTTCTTTGCAGACCCTTTGAACATGGTGCGGACATCGTGGTACATTCTGCTACTAAATTTATCTGTGGGCATGGGACTTCTATTGGCGGTGTCATCATTGAATCCGGCAAGTTTCCCTGGGACAACGGTAAATTCCCGGAAATGACAGCGCCATCGAAAGGCTATCATGGCATCAGGTTTTACGAGACTTTTGGCGATTTTGGCTTCATTACCAAGTGCCGGCTTGAAACCTTAAGAACACTTGGTGCCAGCCTGAGCCCATTTAATTCCTTTTTGTTTCTGCAAGGTCTTGAGACGCTGCATATCCGGATGGAGCGACACGTGGAAAATGCGATTAAGGTCGTCGAGTTTCTAGATAATCATGAGGCCGTGGTCTGGGTTAAATATGCCGGTCTGGCAGACAATCCATATCATGCCCTGGCGCAGAAGTATCTGCCAAAGGGTGCTGGTGCCATCTTAACGTTTGGCATTAAAGGCGGACAGAAGGCAGGTGTGAAGTTTATTGAAAATGTCGAGTTCCTCAGTCATCTAGCTAATGTTGGTGATGCAAAAACCCTGATCATCCATCCGGCTTCTACAACCCATCGACAGTTGAATGATGAAGAACAGTTAGCTGCTGGGGTAACACCGGACATGGTGCGTATATCCGTCGGCTTGGAAACCATTGAAGATATTCTCTGGGACATTGAGCAGGCACTTGCTATTTCTCAGGGAACGTGACTTTGATCTATAAAACAGGGAGGGCGAATCCAGATTCGAGCGCAACGAGTGAGGATGGCTTATAACTCGTGTTCTCCCCAGATCAGTCCTTTACAACAGTGCCTTCGTTAACCGCTATCTTTAGACAGTATTGCCTATATGCTTTTTCGATTAGCTACCTTTGAATCGCTTTGTGGCTGTCTACTTTTAATGAACAGCCCTGAAAGGTGTAGTCCTCCAGGAGACAGCTGCTCTGGAGGCTTCCTCGTAGATCCGGGTCGAACCAGTTTCATCGAGGTATGCGTTCGGCGGCTAACTTTCTGCCAGTGCCGTCCGCTGGGCTGACAGAGGCTGATGGCAGCTGAGTCATGACCCATCATATTAGCCTGCCATTACTGTACAGCGTCGTTTGGGTTAGGCGGCCTTGGCGATCATAGTAATGCCACTCTCCTTCGAGCCTGCCGTTGTTGTAAGTGCCGGTACGTTCTAATTGGCCATTGTCGTAAAACCATTCAAATCGGCCTGCTGGCTCTCCCGTATTCATCATGCCCTTGTAGAGCAACTGATTGTTTTGGTGATAGCCCTGCCAGAGACCATGTTCCTTACCATTCTTGAAAATACCCTGATAAGCTAAATGGCCGTCGTTATCAAAATATTCCCAGAGGCCATCTTGTTGGTCATCTTTGAATTGCCCCCTGATTTCCAATTGACCATTGTCATTGAACCATTTGGCCTCCTGCTGTTTGCCGTCCAGGAAACTGGCCGTGGTAGTAAGGCGTCCGGTGTCCTGATCAAATTGCTCCCAGGCTCCTTGCTCTTTTCCATTTACCCAATGCTCTCTTCTGATTAGGTGGCCATACTTCCAGTGAAAGATCTCTACTACGCCATCTTTAACACCCTTTTTATAGTGGCCTCGCCATTTAAGCTGGTGCGAGTATTCGTGCTTGTAGTAATACTCATGAATACCATCTTTTTTGATTTCTGTTTCTCTCATGGAAGCTTTATACCAAAACAGAGCCTGGCTACAAAATAATACGATAAGAAAATTATTTTGGATTTCCTGATCAGGTATTGAAAGTAGTTGTCGATCCTGAGAAGATAACTAAATATCAAGTTCGGATACCTTATCTTCATTTTCAGTCCCAAAGCCATCTGATAGAAAAGGCTTCATGTCTAATTGTTTTGTAGTCATTGTCTTATAGAAAGCTGTTATGTGAATAACTGAAGGAAGTTTTACTATGAAAAATAGATTAAAGAAACCCAATGCACTGATTGCGATTGCGGTCGCTTCTGGAATCTCGGCTCCCTTGCTTAATATCCCCATTGCGCTAGCGCAGGAG
>JAPKEK010000032.1 GCA_028822125.1 Pseudomonadales bacterium
CCTTGTTAGGGCATAACGGCGTCGGCAAGACAACTTTAATCAAATTAATTATGAGCCGGTTTGCAACAGACAAAAGCGGAGACTTTATAAAATTTAACCCACAAACTGATATCGGTTATTACGACCAGGAAATAAACGATCTAGATGGCACAATGAATCTGATGGAAACCCTGAGAACCCGCTGTCATCGAGGCAGCGAAGCTGACTACAAAACCGCGCTTATCAATGCAGGATTCCCATACAGGGATATAACCAAAAAGGTGGCGGTGTTAAGCGGCGGTGAAAAAGCCCGCCTGATGTTCCTGATCATCAAGATAAACCAGCCTAATTTTCTAATTCTGGACGAACCCACCAATCACATTGATATTCAGGGCAGACAACAACTCGAACAACAGATTCTGGCCGCCAAGGCAACGCTACTGGTCACCTCTCACGATCGCAGATTTATTAACCTTATAGCAGATCGTTATGTGCTGATCCAGAACAGTCAATTGATCGAAGTCAACAGCCCTGAGCCGTTTTACCAGACAGATACAAGCCCTTTGACGGATAGTACTAGTACGCATGCGGACAGCGAAATCAAACCCGCCTCAGCAAACGATGAAGATTCGATTCTGGAAAGGATTATTGAACTGGAAACCTTGATCGCACAAGACCACGCCAGAAAAACCAAATTCCAGAAGCCTAACCTGCAGTGCAACTGGCAGACTGAGCTCACTCACCTCAACGCCCTGCTAACCACCGATCCAAAATAAGAATCAGACCTCTGCTCTCCGACGAAACCCCGGTGGATCAGGTTACCTGATCACCCTCAGCGCCAACTTAACTTCAGGGAAAACAGCCGAACGGCTTATAATCCGGTTTATGCTATTGTGCCCATAGCAGCACTCATAACATTCGCGACGATCAAACTGCACCATGACCAGGAAGGACATCAGCAACATGCAGAAGCGAGCATCAGCAGAAAAAAAAGAAACCTCTAAAATAGCCCAGGGTTTTGATCTACTAAAGCTTTCTGAAGATTTTTACGACGATCCCTTCGTTTATTACAACGCCCTGCGAGCGCACTCACCGATCAAGCAAATGTCTGACGGTAGTTACTTCATGACCCGTTATGCGGACCTCATAGCCATATACAAAAACACGGCCCTGTTCAGTTCCGACAAAACAATTCAATTTAAGCCCAAATTTGGTGATACACCCTTGTACGAGCACCACACCAGCTCGCTGGTATTCAATGACCCGCCCCTGCACACCCGCGTGCGCAGCATTTTAACGGGTGCCTTGGTACCAAGAGCCATCAAGGCAATGGAACCTGGCCTTATCGCCCTGGTCGATGAATTGATTGATAACATGAGGCACAGCACCCAGGTTGATCTAATCGAAGATTTTGCCAGTGCTATCCCCATTGAGGTAATCGGTAATCTACTCGACATACCCCGCAGCGAGCGGGCACCATTGCGTAACTGGTCACTGGCAATTTTAGGCGCGCTGGAACCGGTTATCAGCGAACAGGCAGCACAATGGGGCAATCAGTCAGTGAAGGATTTCCTCGCCTACCTGGCGGACCTTACCCAGCGTCGTCGCAAGCAGCCAGGCAATCCTGAGCAGGATGTTTTGACTCGGCTCATCCAGGGCGAAGCAAGCGGCGCAAAACTCTCGGAAAAAGAGTTGCTGCACAATTGTATCTTCCTGCTTAATGCCGGCCATGAAACCACCACAAATTTGATCGGTAGTGCCCTGGTTACCTTGCACGACAACCCTGACCAACGACAACGCCTGATCAAGCAACCAGAACTGATCAAGCCAGCCGTTGAAGAAGTGCTGCGCCTGGAAAGCCCCAATCAATTGGGTAATAGAATGGCAACCGAGACCGTGAATATCAGCGGTAATTCAATCCCGGCTGGCGCTAATATTCACCTCTGTATCGGTGCTGCCAATCGCGACCCGAGCATATTTCCAGACGCCGAGCAATTTGATATCAGTCGCTCGCCTAATCGGCACCTCGCCTTCGCCAGCGGTGCTCACAACTGCATTGGTAATACCCTGGCACGGCTGGAGGCAAGCATCGCCATCTCGGGCTTTATTGCCCGTTACCCTAACTATCAATTAGTCGGTAGACCTGTCCGCGGTGGACGGGCCCGATTCCGTGGCTTTCTCAGTATCCCCTGCCTGCTCGAGGGAGACAGCCGTGGCCAATAACCTATTGGTAATCCTGCCAGTGTTCTGGCAGCCCTGGATGATTTTGGACGAAACCGCCGCTTCCTGAAGAGATATGCACCAGGCCTGGATACTGACACGTCTGTACGGGGGCGTTAACTAAGTCAACGCCCAGACTCAACGATCTACTATTTTATGGGTCAGACTCATATAAGATCGGTTAATGAACCCGCTATTATCGCCGTTCTGCTCATCCCACTCTTTAGTTAACCCAGCGGCAACCACATCTTCAAGTGTCGCGCCTTTCTCGATCATAGCCATCATGCGGGTGCGAATTATGCTCAACATATCGATATAGTCTTTCAACGCATTATAGTCGGTAATAGGACCATGGCCGGGTATCACGACGGTATCGCTATCGATCAGTTTCAGGGTTTCTGCACAGAAGCGAATGACGCCATCCAGTGATCCGCCATTACCTGCATCGATAAAGGGGTAGCCCGCATTATTAAATACATCACCAAGGTGTACAGCATTACTGGTACGAAAGATAACCGCCGTATCACCTGTGGTATGAGCAGGGCCAAAATGAAACAGGTCTACTCGTTCCCCATTGATATGGAACTGCATTGTTTTATCAAAAGTCACGGTAGGCAGCGCCTCTTCTGGGTAGGCCTCCTGCAGATAGGACAAAACCACCAGGTTAATCAGATGATCATCAAGCATCATGCTTCGGGAATTAGCATGACTGACCAGCCAGGCACCTTTCGGTCCGAGCGCCAGATTGCCCTCGGCATGGTCAAAGTGCCAATGGGTATTGATGACAAAGTCAACCGCCTGGCCGCCAAGTTCGCCTATGGCGGCTTCTATGTTTGGCATCAGGCTGGGAAACTGATCGTCAACTATGAGAACGCCATCCTTACCGGTGCTGACTGCAATATTTCCACCAGTTCCAAATAACACATTAAGATTCTTGGCAACGGCCTGGACAGTAATCTCCGGTTTATCAAAATCCCAGCCAAAAGCGGCTCCAAGAGGCTTCAGCGGTAAGGGCTCCGGTATCTCGGGTCCTGAGTGGGGAAAAGCAGTTGCGCAGTAAAACAGCAGGAATCATCTAAGCAGCGTTGTATTCATCGTTGTTAGCTCCCCTTTATTTACAGTGAATTAACTATTTACAGTGAATTAACTATTTACAGTGAATTAACCATGTTTTCCGGGATTCAGCAAACAACTTGTAGGAAAACGAGCGCATTACGCTATGACTGCTCGGTTATCCTGACAACACCGACAGGCTAGGTCATGCCAGTCCAGCAGGAAAGCCTGGCCTGGCAATAATGGGAAGGCGATCCGGAACTAACGATGATCAACAATACGCTGGGCTTTACCTTCAGACCGGGGAATCCTACCAGGCTCGTGAACCACTACTTTCGCAGTAACACCTATGAATGTTTTAATTCTGTGTACCAGTTCAGCTGCAGTGATATCAGAATTTGCATCCGCATTTTCTGAAAATTCCACATTAATAGTCATGACATCCATGTGCCGGTCCTTGGACAACTCGATCTGGTAATGAGGAGAAAGCGCGTCAATTGCCAGTAAATGCTCCTCAATCTGAGTCGGAAAGACATTGACCCCACGGATGATCATCATGTCATCGCTACGACCGGTGATACGAGCCATCCGTCGCATGGTTCTGGCGCTGCCGGGCAAAAGCCGGGTTAGATCACGGGTGCGGTAGCGAATAATTGGCATGGCTTCCTTGGTCAGGCTGGTAAACACCAGTTCACCTTCTTCTCCGTCTGCAACGATTTCACCGGTTTCCGGATTAATCACTTCAGGGTAAAAATGATCCTCCCAAATAGTTGGACCATCCTTGGTTAACAGGCATTCCTGGGCCACACCTGGGCCCATCACTTCAGACAGACCGTAAATATCAACCGCATCGAGGTGCAATCGCGATTCGATTTCCTTTCGCATGGCATCGGTCCACGGCTCAGCGCCAAATATGCCCAGCCGTAAAGACAAATTTTTCGGATCAACACCCTGACGGTCCATTTCATCGGCGATGTTGAGCATGTAAGACGGCGTCACCATAATAATATCCGGATCAAAGTCCTGAATCAGTTGCACCTGCTTCTCGGTCTGACCACCCCCTACAGGAATCACTGCACAACCCAATCGCTCACCCCCATAGTGGGCGCCGAGTCCTCCGGTAAACAGGCCATAACCATAGGACACATGGATTTTATCCAGGGCCTGGCCACCGGCAGCACGAATCGATCTTGCCGCCACATCAGCCCAGACATCGATATCATTCTTGGTGTAACCCACCACTGTAGGCTTACCGGTAGTACCACTTGAGGCATGAATGCGTACCACGGCTTCCATGGGAACCGCGAAGCTTCTGAACGGATAGTTATCGCGCAGATCCTGCTTGGTGGTGAACGGGAACTTGACCAGATCTTCCAGGCTACCTAATTCATCTGGATGTACCCCACTGGCATCGAATTTATCTCTATACATCAGGGAATTTTCATAAGCGTGCCGCAATGTCTTCTTCATTCGCTGCAACTGAAGATTGCGTAGCTCATCGATGCTGACTGTTTCGATCGCGTGCAAAGGATCATGGCAAGCTGAGTTCGGCATAGTAATTCCTTGTATAGTACAGGCAGAATAAACCACGTTTTTACTGCTCCGGCAATCACCAATCTCGGTGGTTAGAGAACATAGCGACATCTATGGCCAATGCTACGGGCGCGACCAATCCAAGTAACAGTCAACATATCCACATCATCACGTGCCAGAAATTCTGGCCATAAAATACGCTGGGTTTTTATCTCGTTGCCCTGCTAGCCTGATATTTCGAGTCAGCACCATAACCCCTGGGCAATGCCTGGCAGACAATCACTTGTTCTTGAATGAAACCAAACCCGCTGTTTGACCCCAACCGCCTTCGCCAGGCGGGACCTGGTTCGCTCTTCTGGAGCTCAAAATTAAATTAATTGGATAGCGTCTTCTTTTGTGGGAAGCTGGAATCGTTTTTCAATCATTACTAGCAAAAAGCCTATTAGGAGAATAGTCTATGAGCATTCAAATAGCGGGGGGTTGTTTCTGCGGATCGATTCGTTATTCCTTTGAGGATGGTGCCTACGCCACTGCCAACTGCCATTGCACGATGTGCAGGCGCACCTCGGCAGCACCCTTCGTTTCCTGGATCGTCGTTCCCAAAAAACACTTCACGTATACCGACGGAACCCCCAAGGTACTCAATTCCTCGCTACACGGAACCCGCTATTTCTGTGCAGACTGCGGTACGCCGATTGCCTGCGAGAATGATTCTCATGCCGATGTCATCGACATCACTATCTGCAGCCTCGATGCGCCCGAGACCGTTATTCCAGAACATGAAGTCTACCTTGACACTCGCCTACCATGGTCGACGGCAAACGAATGAAAATGAGGCATCAGCCTGACGCATCAGAGGACTAAGGCGTTAGCCGTTCTACCCTTACCTGTAGACTTTAAGTAGTCCCTTGCAAGTTGACAGGCCTTGCCAATCAACATTGGCGTCATGTCCTTCGCTGTCTGGGTTTCAGGACGGGTATGGACCCAGCCCAGATAGGTCAGGCCCCGTGCCATAAGAAAAAGCGGTAGATAAGAGAGTTGCTGTTCGCTGAGTTGCCGATGGCATCGGTAACCAGCAATTAGTGCAGCACGGGCAACTGGGTAGTAACTTTCCTCCATCTCAAAATAAAGTGCTGTAGCCAGCTCAAAAAGGTGCCATCCATATCCGGCATCATCAAAATCAATCAACCGAACTTTTTCTCCATCTACCAACAGGTTCTCAGCGACAAAGTCAGCGTGGATCAGGCTGTACTGACTGGCACTGGACTCATCAGCAGCATAATGTGCCAGGTCACGAGCAACCTGGGTTCGGATTGTGTTTAGCAACTGACGCTGCTCATCTGTCAGTGCCGCCAGCTCCCAGAAGCGTCCCCACAAGGGATTCTCTCCTACCAGACCCTGCTCATCCCAGGCGTGGCGGCTGAAGCCGGTCGGTTCCTGCCAGCCACAGGATTGATTGTGCAATTGAGCTGCCAGACTACCAATGGTGTGGAAGGTGTCATACACCGGCTCGGTGTCCTGGGAACCGGACTCTGTAAAGCCCAGGTGTTCACCTTCCACCCAGGCAAACAAATCCACCTGGCGAGGCTCAGGAACCTCAGCTACCTGTACCCGGGTAAATAACTGACCGGTGCTGCAGGGCACTACCCTGGGCACCTCCATGCCAGCTTCTGCCAGGGCAACAATCCACTGTAACTCTGAGCGTAACGCCTGATCAGAGTGGTATCCATAGCGGTGAATTCTCAGCGCGAAACGTTGCCCCAGAGCGGTGCTTAGTTTAAACACCGCATTTTCACGATACTTGATCAGCGCCAGTTCATATTCCTTGATAGGCCATGCCTGCACCGATTTATGAGCAAGACAGGTCAATGCCTGGACCTGCACCACTACATCCAGGCTATAGAAATCCATTACAGCTCGGCCAGACAATGGTCAAGGGCTTCCAGCAGGATATCCGCATGTTCATGGGTGAAGGGCATGGGCGGCCGCATCTTTAATACATTATCGTGAAGGCCGATCCGGCTGATTAATACGCCCTTTCGACACATGGCATTGACTACCTGCATTGCCGAGATCGAGGCGGGTAGTTTGCTGTTTTGATCAGACACTAATTCGACACCAAAAAACAGGCCCTTATGACGCACATCGCCAATGATCGGGTATTTATCCTTCAGGATGTGTAGCTGGTCGGCTATGTAATGACCAACGGTGACTGCGTTGTTCAGTAAATCTTCCTGTTCCAGCACATCCAGAACCGCATTGCCCACCGCACAGGACACAGGATTACCCGCAAAGGTATTAAAGTACATACCCCAGGCACCAAACTCCTCTATCAGGTCTGCCCTGGCAACAACACCCGCCAGGGGATGACCATTGCCCATGGGCTTACCGAGAGTAACAATATCTGGAATAACACCGGCATGCTGGTGCGACCACCAGTGTTCACCAGTACGACCAAAACCCCCCTGAACTTCATCGGCAATATACAGGCCACCCGCGGCACGAACACAATCAACAGCTTTTTCAATAAAGCCAGGAGGCTCCATGACCAGACCTTCGTTGGCAAATTCCGGGCAGATCAGGATACCGGCCACACCAAGCCCTCGTTGGCTAAATGCTGCTACTGCTTTCGCGACCTCAGCAGCATAAAAATCTGCCAGGGAATCTGCGCTGGCACCGACAGGTGTTCGGTACGAGCAGGGCGGTGAGAACGCCAGTACTCTTTGGGTCGTTCTGGCTTCCGGCATGAATGCCGTACCCAATTCAGCCACGGCTTCGGTATTACCATGGTAGGCGCAGCTGGTTACGATAATACCCTGGGCACCGGTATGCTGGCGGGCCATACGCAATGCCAGCTCATTGGCTTCGCTGCCCGTGCAGGTGAGCATGGCCATGCTCAATGAATCAGCGAACTTTGCGGTCAGTCTTTCTACATAACCGACGATGTTTTCATGTAAATAGCGAGTATGGCTATTGAAGGTTGAGGCCTGTGCGCTCAGAGCTGCGACCACATGCGGATGACAATGACCGACATGAGGTACATTGTTGTAAGTGTCCAGAAATCTTCTGCCGCTGGCATCATAAACCCATACGCCTTCCCCCCTGACCAGTTCCAGCGGCTGTTCATAAAAAAGGGGAGCGCTTTTACCCAGCACTTCATAGCGTCGCATAAGCAATTGTTTATTCATCGTAAAATCCGTCCATTACCACCTGACTTTCCGGCAAGGTGGAACCACCATCGACAACGATTGTCTGGCCAGTCAGATACGATGCCTCTTCGGATGCCAAGTACAACATGGTATAGGCAATATCTTCGGGTACGCCAAGATAACCAACCGGTATGCACTCTGCCATGGCCTTCAGCCCTGCCTCATCAGCCAATTCCGACATCGCCGCGGTCAGGATATAACCCGGCTCGACCCCATTTACGGTGATATTGTTTCGGGCGTATTCAAGCGCTGCAGTACGAATAAAACCATTCATCCCACCTTTGGACATGGCATAGTGAGCGGTACCCGGCATGGCAACCCGCGGACCAGTCACTGAAGAGGTAAAAATCAACCGCCCCCAATTCTGTTCTCGAAAATGCGGCACACAAGCCTGGGTCAGCCATAAAGCCGCCTTCATATTCACCGACAAGGTCTGATCAAGTATCTCATCGCTCAGCTCATCGACCGTATGCAGTGGATAGATGGCGGCGTTATGCACCGCAATATGAATACCACCATAAATCGACAATGTTTCAGCCACGATATCGCTGACTGCGCTGTGTTGACCTACATCACAGACAATTAGTGTCGCCTGGCCACCTGCATCGACAATGTCATCGACCGTCTGCTGACCGTTCCCGGCGCTTCGCGTGGCGACGACGACCTTTGCTCCATGGCGGGCAAATACCTTGGCAATACCTTCGCCAATACCCTGTCCAGAGCCCGTAACGATCGCAATTTTACCTGACAGATCTGCAAACATAATGTAACTCCACGGCAAACTATAAATAGGGCGACCCTACCAACTGAAGGGATCGTATTGTTACCATCAAAGCTAGTATACATCGATCCTTCACTGACCTCGGTCCCGCTATCGGAATTTTACAGGCCCAACCAAAATTGAACTTTTATTGAAGCCCGGTTCTGCAAATGAAAAACTATCATTTTTATAACAAAAAAGGTGAGATTAATGAAAAAGTGGATTCTCGCAGGATTGCTGTGTTTGTCGTTCCAGTTTGCTTCAGCTGAAACAACGCAAATGATGAGCTGTCAACTACAAACTGGAAAGACTATTTTGGACCTTACAGCCTGGTGGGATAAATGGCGTTCGATTAGTGATAAAGCAGGATTCAAGGACTACAAGGTTAAAGTGGGCCTCCCGCACACATTTTCTCCCCATCAAGGTGTAACCCCAGAGACGGTCTGGATGATTCACTCATCACCCAGTTTCGATCGCTACGGGGCTGCCTGAGAATGGTGGTATACCTCGCCACAGACGCAACCACTGAATACTTAATTTCAAACAATCTGTTTGAACACCAGCAACACACTTGTGCAGGTTATTGGAGCGTATTAGTTAATCAAGCACAGAAAACCCAGCAACCGCTGGGTTTTTTTGTCTCTGTGCCAATGCCATTTCATCCGACCAAAAACCGCCATCAGTTTTCAGCTAATAATTCGAGCCGAGCGCAGGGTGCTGCTGGAGGCGTTATACCTGAAAAAGCTGCTGATCAATATCTTTGAACGACTTGAATTCAAGGGCATTACCTGTAGGGTCTAAAAAGAACAGCGTTGCCTGTTCGCCGGATAGCCCTTTGAACCTGATATAGGGCTCGATCATAAATTCAATACCCGCAGCGCTTAACCTTTCAGCAAGCACCTGCCAGTCGGGCATTTCCAGGACCACGCCCAAATGAGGAATTGGCACGGCCTTCCTGTCTACCGGGTTAGTGTATAGCTCAAGGCAATTATTCTCACCAATGCCAGGGTCATGATGTATCACCAATTGGTGGCCAAAAAGGTTGAAATCCACCCAATCATCACTACTGCGACCCTCCACGCAACCTAAAATATCACCATAAAACTGACGTGACTCCTGAAGATTTCTAACGGCAATGGCAACATGAAAAGGGCTGAGTTTCATAGCGGTTCCTTAATCGGGAAAACTAAAATATGACCGTGATGACCCCATTATACAGAGGCCTGTAAAATTCAGCGGAATCCTGCGCCACTGCTCTATTCTGCCGAACTCAATAGACAACCTCAGCATACCAGTAAGGTCGAAAATCTTTGCCCTGCGATGGCAAGGTCAGCACGGCACTGCCCCATTTTCTGACAATACAGGTACCACAAACCCTTGCGGGCAATGTCATCATTCACAGTACAGTCCCGCCGTGAGGCTGCTCAAGTTGCTTTAACGACGCCGAAGATCCCATGCCCAGCCAGATAAAGGTATAACTGGCTAATCCCATGAGCATCCCCTGGGGCGTGCCGTAGACCTCCGCCAATGCACCGATCAATAAAGCCCCCAACGGCATCAGGCTATAGGTAATACCGTGAATACCCAAAACCCGGCCGCGCAACTCGCCAGGGACTTCAGCCTGCAATGCGGTTGCCGATAAAATTAAAAACACAGACATACAGGCCGCCGCCATTAGAACAAATAGCAGCGCCAGCCTATAACTGGGCAGCATGGTCGATACCGCGAAGGCACTCAGCATGACAACAGCAAGGGCTGCAGCACCGAGCATATATTTGCCATATAGAGCGCCCGGCTTAATCGCGCCCGAAATGACGGTGCCGGCGATTGAGCCGATCCCAGAAACCGACATGAGTAATCCAAATCCTTTTGGACCCGCCCCTAACAGCTCAGCAAATGCTGGCATGAGTTGCTGGTAAGCACTGAGAAACAACATGGTGGCATAACAAAGCAGAATTAGATTTCGAAATAACGGATTGACCGCAATAAACCGCAACCCTTCCATTATCTGTTCCAGTGGCGAAGTGCCCTGGGTTCCCGGTAGTCGCAGGCGAATCTGCAAAAGAACAGCCAACATCACCCCATAGCCCATTGCTGCCAGCGCAAAAATTAATGCCGTGTCATACACAGCAATAAGCAGGCCCGCCACGGCAGGAACCACCATCCTAGTCAACTGCCACAGAACCGAGTTCAGTGCGACCGCTGACAGAAGGGCATTCTGGTCGATTAAATGTGGGAAAAAAGCCTGCCGCGTGGGCCAGTCTATGCCGCTCACCGTTGAGATAGCTGCAGCAACCAGCCAGATCTGGGCGACACTGATCCTGTCAAGGATATCAAGACAAACCAACAGAACCAGAAAAAGCACATGCAGTGAAGTTGTCGTGAGCAGCACGCTGCGTTTTTCAAAGCGATCGGCTATCACGCCCCCGATAATCGTCATAATAATAGCTGGGAGTGCCATTGCAGCGCCGAGAATACCCAGATCAAGGGCCGATCCAGACAGATCAAACACCAACCAACCCATGGCCACCGCGGCTATCTGCCAGCCACCTACGGAGCCCAGCGACGCTAGCCAGTAGCGCCTATAAAGACTGAAGCCCAAGGCCGGATAACGATCAGTGATCGACATCATTCATCCTTTGATGATTCCTAGAAC
>JAPKEK010000596.1 GCA_028822125.1 Pseudomonadales bacterium
ACTCCGGTGCCCATCGCCACGCCGCCGCTCAGGCTGATAGAGCCTTTGTTCTCGGTGTCGTCACTGTGTTGGTGATCCATCTATAATACTTTCATTCTCAATTCATTTCAGGTGTTTAACAGACCTTAATATCCATCGTTATGTCCAGACTCACACCCTGAATGATCCCGCCAATGAAGCCGCCCAACAAGCGAGAGGTGAAATGGAACCTGCGTATGACGGCGTTGCCGAACTCTGGTGGGAATCAGAGCAAGAACTGGAGCAAACATTACTCACCAAACCTGCCCAAAGAGCTGCGGCAGCACTGCTTGAAGACGAGTCCAGGTTTATTGATTTGCCTCACTCGCCACTCTGGTTTGCTTATGAATACCCACAGATCAACCCGGCGCCTGAAGATATCGTGGCGAAACCCAAATCCAACATTATTCGGATATTTTTCCCCCTCCGACATCAGCCTCACATCAAGGAAGAGGATGCTCGTCATTATTGGTTGACCCACCATGGTCCGATCGTCCGCTCCCACGGCGCCGCGAGCGGCACGCTGTGCTACCGGCAGGTCCATCGCGCAAATTCCGCGCTCGATGCTGGCATACAGGCTGTGAGGGGCACCGTCGCCGAGTCCTACCTTGGTCACGCTGAAGCATGGGTTGACCGTGGCCTTGCGCCACGCACCGATGAGGCCCGACGCGCCGGAGAAGCCTTCATTGAGGATGAGCGGAATTTCATCGATATGAAGCGGTCAACCATCTTCTTCGGCAAAGAGTACACGATCATCGATAAACGATGAACGATAACCGCTAGCCCTTATACGCCTTCTTCATGCACTGCCTGACGCTGTTGAGGACGAGCTTGAAGCGCGTATCCCTAGTATGTGGCAACTGCTTTTTGTAGTAGCCGCTTTCCCCTCACATTAAACGCAGATTTAGGGTGTAAATAAATTATCAATGGGGGACATTATTGGGTCTGCACTCTGGTTGTAGGTGAGCGCGAGGGCCCAGTGAATTGGAAAATTCACATAACTGTATTTCAGAATCGATACATAAAGTATCTATTGGAGATTGTTATGAAAAATTTTCTCATCCCCTTTGCGCTTTTCTTTGTTACAGGTTGTTCGCCAGAATAGTCAGCAGGTCCCAATATTGCGCTAGTGAGGGAAGAGTATGAACCATACTTTAATGATTTTGTCGCAAGAGACTTCGATGCAATCATATCTCATTTTCAAGTTCCCCCGATGTGAGAAAAAAGGACTACTCCTGCTGTAGTTTTATCTACGCAGGGTGAGGTAAGCACATTTCTGAGTCGGTGCCCATTCAAGACGGTTATAGCGATAGTTTAATGAACCGAATTGATATCTATAGGTTGGCTGAAAGTGTTTACTACCGCGCCAGTGAAGAGAGACGACTAACCACACGCCATCGCTATCGGGATTAAGAGCATTCCTATGCGCTCACGAACTACATTGATAAGCAGCAGCTCTCTATAGCAACTGGCACTGCTCCAACAATACTAATCGAGCGTAATAAACAGACACTGCCGCGCCTCACCATCAATTGCTCGACTGATATGACCTCGACCGGTGGTATCTTCGGCCAGTAATATGCTACCTGGCCCTAAAACACGTTTTTCTCCCAGGCCGGTTTCAATTTCAACCGAACCAGTGAGGTTGATCACATACTGACGCCGCGGTGCAGGGTGGAAATCCAAATTGTAATCTGAATCTGTTTCTCTAAAGATCACAGATTTGGTTGTAACAGGTTCAGAGAAGCGACCGCCCGAACCGAGGTTTCCCAAAGGCACTTCAGTATCCTCAAAATGTGATTCATCGTCCTGAGTATAGATTCTTGTCACTTTCATGATGTCAGCCTCTGTTATTCATGCATGAGTGTCTGTGGGTTCCACCATACCGAAATTAAACCAACTAAAACATTAGTCAATGCTGTTGCTGTAACGACGCCAACGTATCCGAAGAAATGTCTTGCTGCCAGTCCCATCGCTATATAAACAACGATCAGACTTGCGATAGCGAGAAATAGCGCTGGCATGGGTTGCTATTAGTCATCCATTTGCTATGACGGGTGCTCGTATGGAGGGCAACCTACGGCGTGAATTGAAACGACGTGGTGGACAGTATGCGGTCGTGGCCATGTGTGTGGTGGCAGGTAGGGCGCGGCAGGCTTATTAGCGGCCTACTAAGCTCGGAACGACTGGTTACGCGGTTTGAATCCCGCTATGATTAATTTGCAATGTACAGGGCCAAAAGGAGGAAACGATGACAGACTTAACTGTTCGGCAAATTGACTTTGACGTCGATGAGACCGATTTCATCTGGAATCCTGCGAACCCTGCTTTT
>JAPKEK010000597.1 GCA_028822125.1 Pseudomonadales bacterium
GGAAAGAATATTGATCTGGTCAGCAATATCATTAATCAACGCAACAATCTCTGCAATTTCCTGAGAACTCTCACCCAGGCGTTTGATCCGTTTCGCTGTCTCCTGAATCTGCCCACGAATATTGTCCATACCATCAATCGTGTTCTGCACGACCACCGCACCCTTGCTAGCGATGTCTACCGAGCGCTCAGCAACTGAGGATGATTCCGCCGCGTTGGATGACACCATATCAATCGACACTGCCATTTCATTCACTGCTTCAGATACATCCGCAATTTCATCGGCCTGTCGCTGCGACGCTTCAGACAATGCGCTAACTGAACTCTGCGTTTGGTCAGCAGCATTTGATACTTTTGCGGATGTCTCATTAATCTTCGAAACCAGTTCTCGCATCTGGTCAATGGAGAAGTTAATGGAGTCTGCTATCGCCCCTGTAAAACTCTCCGTAACCGTTGCCTGGACTCTTAAATCTCCATCCGCAAGATCCGCTAGCTCATCCAGCAGCTGGAGAATTGCAGCCTGGTTGTCTTCATTCTGTCGTGTACTTTCACTAACGCTGGAATTAGAGGCACGATAGATGAGGACAATAATGATGACAAACACAACCAGTATGATCCCAAGAAGAGCAAACGCGATCTCCATAGACGCCAGCCCAGCACTGCCTTCCGCTCTTGCTAAAGACCCGGATAAAGCGCCAATAGCAGGTAAAAAATCGGCTGAAGATTCATAAATCGCGGTGCCAACGTTGCGCAGTTCAGCAACTTCACTGGCCTGAATGAGGACCTCTTTTACGCCACTATCAGCAGATGTAAAGAGTTCATCAATTCTCTCAAGATTTGATCGAACGTCAGCGTCGGAGACCGCCATAATGACAAGTCCGGTATCACCATTCTGGAACCCGCTCAGAACAGCTCGGAAGGTCCTGCTGTCACGAGAATACTGATCTTGCAGTACCTGTTCAAAACCACGATCAATGACCTTATCGACGGCGTGACCAATTCTTTCAACGAGCAAGGCCTGCCTTTGTGCAACGACAATCTCGTTGTCTGCAGCGCTATTTCTCACCAGCGCCCTGACTACCTTGTTGTTTTCCTGCTGGATTAATTGAAGATTAATGTAGATATCGGCACTGGATTCGCGCTGCGAGTCAACTGCACCCTTTTTCTGGATGATCGTATCAATTTTTGTTGACAGGCCCGCCCATAACGCCGCCACCTGGGACACCGAGGCCTGAGCAGTAGCCGGTGCTGCTGGCAGTCCTGTTGCACGGTTGCCGTTTCTGAGAACATCCAGGAGACGGTCAAATTCATCTTTGTCGCGAGCAAGCGATGAAAAGGCCATGACGTTGCCACTACCCGCCGCAGACGCGTAGTTGGCCAATCCCTGTGCAATGAGATGCATTTCGCTGGCATGTCGCGCATGGGGATTACTGCCGCCACCGGTGCCGCTCAGCACATATAGATTTAAACTGAATCCCGCTATCAGCAACACAAGCAAACTGATCATGCCCAGTAGCACAGGGCTACGCAGCATATTTGTCGTGTTTGTATCCTCAGCCATCTCTTACTCCAGATCTCCCGTTGTTTCACACAGCTCTAGTATGAGACAGCCAGATTTCCTAATCTTGGGTCATCAGAAAGCGCTGCGAAGCTCATTACCGGCCAGTGCACACCCGCTACCCCGTATGACCCCTGTACGAATTTCTCAAACATCTCCGGGACGTCCCCAGCATCCTCGAAGTAGGCATCCGAAGGAAAATGCTGCATTCCAAGTGAGTCATCAATAATGAAGCCCAGTAAATGTTCTTCGTCCTCAACAGCCAGCACTCTACGCTGCGCTCTGGGCAATGTTGATGGTTGACCAAAAAACAGCGCCAGATCCACCACGACCATCAGCCTGCCCCTGACGTTGCCAACTCCAATAACAAAACTTTTGACACCTGGGACTCGAGTTGCCGGAGGAACTCTCATTAGTTCGCAGGTTTCTTTCATCGACGTGACAAATCTGTGTCCGAGCAGGTTGAACCCAAGACCAGTCGAGAGCGTTTGAGTCGCCTGCGCTGAAGGCAAATCAATCGCATTGAGCCTTGCCTTGTCTGCCAGACTCGAAAGCATCTCAAATGGTGATAGTTCACTCATCGCTACAGACACGCCCGCAGGACGGAAATCAGCTCATTGGTATCCACTGGTTTCGTTATGTAACCTTTCGCACCCTGGCGCTGCCCCCATACTTTGTCGGTTTCCTGATTCTTGCTACTCACAATAATGACCGGTATGTGTTTGGTATCTGTACCTCTGGCGATCTGCCTTGTTGCCTGGAACCCGTTCATGTCAGGCATGACTATATCCAT
>JAPKEK010000598.1 GCA_028822125.1 Pseudomonadales bacterium
AGAACCAGGGACAGGGAAAGAAAGCTGATTCGGAAAATTGAAAAAACCATCGACCTACTGGACCAGGACGGCTATGGCTATTGTGAATCATGTGGTATAGAAATCGGTATCAGAAGGCTGGAAGCACGCCCCACAGCAACCCAGTGCATTGACTGCAAGACCCTGGATGAATTAAAGGAACGCCAGATACACGGATAAACTCTGTCGCCATGACAACGGTACCGGAAGCTAAAGGCACATATATTGGCCGATTTGCCCCATCACCCAGTGGGCCGTTGCATTTTGGTTCCCTGGTTGCCGCGGTAGCAAGCTACCTCGATGCCAGATCTCATCAGGGTTCGTGGCTTCTGCGTATCGACGATCTCGACCCCCCGAGAGAGTCATCCACCGCACCAGCCAAAATTATGGACCAACTACTTCAGCACGGGCTCGTCTGGGACGATGATATTTTGTTTCAAAGTGGTCGTCTCGCCAGTTATCAACAGGCGAGAAATCAACTAACAGCTGACAATCGCCTGTATCCCTGCACCTGTAGCAGAAAAGATACCCCTCGCATCTATGCTGGCCACTGCCTCACAAATTCCCTTCAGGATCTGAGCAAACCGCACGCAATGCGCTTCCATATCAAGGAGTCAGAGCTCGAGATTCATGACAGGCTGTTGGGTCCGATAAAATGGCGGCAGCAACTCGATATGGGTGATTTCATTGTTATGCGAAAAGATGGCCTCAACGCCTACCAACTCGCAGTGGTGGTTGATGACATCTATCAGGGAATCACCGATGTGCTTAGAGGTGCCGACCTAATTCATTCTACGCCCCTGCAGCTGAGTCTGTTTAAGGCCCTTAACAGCACACCACCGCGTTATTGTCACGTACCGGTGGTGCTTGCTGCTGATGGCCGAAAACTAAGTAAACAGGCCTTTGCCGAACCTGTCTCCAGCAAATCTGCCGTTGATAACATTCGTAACGCATTAGATTTTCTCGGTCAAAAGCACACAAAAGGGCACTCGGTTAATGAATTATTAGGAAGTGCTACCCGATCCTGGAATATTCAGGCCGTTCCCCCACTGAGGGGTATTTCAGAGAAAATCTGAAATTAATCCGGGATTGATAGCGACCCTGACCCAAAAACCTGCTTCTGAAGCTGCTCCTGACTAACATGCAGACCCTACCGGCAGTCCATGATCCAGAAAATACAAGGTTGACTTTGGTACGAGTCTCATTATTAACTAAGCAACAATAAACCTGATGATAGAAAGTGACGAAACTTAACCACATTCTGATCATTGAAGATAAAATCGCCTTAAGTGCTTCAATTAAGCGATGTCTGAATAATAATAACAATAACCTTTTTAAGGCCGACTCTCTTAACCATGCCATCGAGCAAGGGCTAAGCGGTTTATCTTTGATTATCGCTGAGACGGACCTGGATGGGCATCCTGTTACAGAGCTCATTAAACTGGCCCCGGGTGTGCCTGTGATTGCTGTTTCTGACAAAGCTGATCTCAAGATGGCCATATCGCTCATCAAAAGAGGCGCCGAAAATTACCTAGTGACTCCCTTTACAGATCAGGAGCTGATTGACACCGTGGCAGCGATTCTCCGAGATCCCATGCCTGAGCACCAACCAGAAACCATTATTGGCCGCAGCGAATCCATGAAAGCGCTTTTTTTGCAGATAAAAAAAGTAGCTCCAACAAATTCATCGGTACTCATATTGGGCGAATCAGGCACAGGAAAGGAACTGGTTGCTAAGGCAATCCACCATAAAAGCGATCGTTACCATGAACCGCTTATCTCATTAAATTGTGCGGCTATTCCGGAAACACTCATCGAGGCTGAGTTGTTTGGTCATGAACGCGGCGCATTCACGGGCGCTACCAAAAGTCGCATGGGGCTCATCGAAGCAGCCGACAAAGGCACATTATTTCTCGATGAAATTGGAGAACTTCCGCTTGAAGCTCAAGCCAGGCTGCTGCGTGTCCTGCAGGGAGGTGAGGTCCGAAGGATTGGCTCGACCAGTACCTTGAAAGTGAATATACGGCTCATTGCCGCCACCCATCGAGACTTATTACAGCTGGTTGAGGAAAAGCTTTTCAGGCTGGACCTGTACTATCGGCTGGATGTCATGCAGCTCAAACTGCCTCCACTGCGTGAACGCGGTAATGACCTGGATCTACTGGCTGATCACTGCTTGAAGCAGACTTGCCTACAAATGAACAAAAACCTGCTGACTTTTTCTGATAAAACCAGACACCTGATGAGTTCGTATAGCTGGCCGGGTAATATCAGAGAACTGGAAAATTCAGTTGCCAGGGCAGTCATACTCTGTGAGAGCCAGG
>JAPKEK010000599.1 GCA_028822125.1 Pseudomonadales bacterium
GTTTGGGACGTTTTGCA
The DNA here is from genome assembly GCA_028822125.1 of Pseudomonadales bacterium. Lineage (GTDB taxonomy): Bacteria > Pseudomonadota > Gammaproteobacteria > Pseudomonadales > Azotimanducaceae > UBA9926. Next base: position 18 of record JAPKEK010000599.1, read on the forward strand.
TCACCCAAACTCGAGACCAGAGAACTGGCGGCAAAGATGAATTACTATGGCAGGGAAATCGGCTTCTATCAGGACTTTCACTCGCGAGCCGGCATCCCTATTCCTAAATCCTTTGCCATTCATTACGATGCAGCCAGCAGTCACTTTGTACTGCTCCTTGAAGACCTCGCGCCGGCAACAACCACGGATCAGGTTGAAGGAAACTCAGAGGCCGAGTCGGAGCAGGTTATCATTGCATTTGCCAGATTTCACAGTCACTGGTGGAACAGCCCGGCCTTAATCAACACTTCATGGACCGAGTCCATAACAAATGCCAGACCAATCTCAGATACCCTTGAACTTTTTATGGACAGCATGCAGCAAGCAGAACAAACCCAGCGTTTTTCTGCCTATCCAGAAATGCAACGGCTTATCCCCCTGCTGATACCTCTTTTTCGAATGGAACCACCACAGCCGTTTCCCTTTACACTGGTGCACGGTGACCTCAGGAGCGACAACATATTCTTTCCCAGAAACTCAAAAGGTCATTTTAAGGTCATTGACTGGCAGACCACGGGCCTGGGTCAACCCATGACAGATATAGCTCGCTGGTTGACGCAAAGCATCTCCATAGAACAGAGACGAAAGACCGAGCACACCTTGTTACAACTGTACCATCGACAGTTAGTTGCCAGCGGCGTCAACAATTACAGTTACAAATCCATGCTCAACGAATACAAACTGAACCTCGTTGTCACCCTGTTAATGTTTTCCATGAGCATGGATGATATCGATCAAAGTTCTGACCGAGCGGCACCGCTGTTTCATGTTATGTATTCGCGCCTCGATGCAGCACTGGTCGATTGGGAAGTTGAAAAAATATTGAAGATGCTTCCCTACCTGCTTCCTTTCATAAAGCTTTCTACCTGGATAAAAACCAAATTAGCGAGGTCTCAAACACCATGAACAATCCCCCGGATAATCCTCTGGATGGCATCCACCCATTTGACCCTGAAGTTCTAGCTTGTCCTTACGATTTTAATCGTGCCCTGCGCGAACTCAATTCTGTTTATTTGTGCCCCCATACAGGCGTTTATTTCGTCTCCAACTACGACCTTGTAGTAGAAGTCGCTAAGAACGAAAAACGCTTTTCTAACCAGTTCTCCATGATTCAAAGCGGGGTCGAAGCCGCACCAGATCCTGAAATGGTCGCCATATTAGCTAAAGGCTGGCCTCGAGTTGACACTATGTTAACTGCTGACCCACCTAAACAGAGACGCTATCGCTCCCTTTGCCAGAAACCTTTCTCAGTGAGCAGCGTAGCAAAGCTCCAGCCCTACATTGATGACGTTGCCAACGACTTGCTAGATCAATTCATCGACGCGGGAAAGTGTAATTGGATGGAAGCATTCGCGGTTCCCATGCCGGTTCGCATGATTGCCTACATCCTGGGTGTCCCTATTTCCGATATGGACCTATTCAAGCAATGGTCTGATGCCAATGTGGCTTCTTTTTCTGTTGGTCAGACTCGAGAGGAAGCGCACCGTAATGCTGAGCTGGTTATTGAATTTCAGCGCTATTTCGCAGACAAAATCGAGGCCAGAAAAATAAAACCCACCGACGATGTCCTATCAGATATTGTCAATTCAAGTGCCGATGGGGAAAAACCCATGGACATGGCTGAATGCCTGTCAGTCATCTCCCAACTACTGGTAGCGGGTAACGAGACGACCACCAGCACATTTGCCGAGGGCATGTACCTGTTGGCGCAAAACCCGGATCAACTGAAGCTGGTACAACAGCAGCCAGAACTGATACCCAATATGGTTGAGGAAATGTTGCGCTTATCTACCCCCACAACACAAATGTGGCGAATCTGCCTGGAAGATACCCATCTGGCAGGTGTTGATATTCCGAAAGGCGCTACCATGATGATCAAATTCGGCTCAGCAAACAGAGACAGCAATCAATTTCAACAACCAGATAATTTCGATGTCACCAGGGAAAACCTCAAGAACCAGATTGCCTTTGGAAAGGGTGTGCACCATTGTGTTGGTGCGCCTCTGGCAAGGCAGGAACTGACCCTAGGTTTCCAGAATATTCTCAGGCGAATAACCAATATCCGCTTACCGCAAGGCGAACCAGAACTGGCTTTCCATCCCAGTCTACTGTTACATGGGCCTATCGCCCTGAATATTGAATTTGATACATGTGAGTAACTTATGGATACCGTCGACAGTCGGATAAACTGGAAGTTAATCAATCGCTTGCTGGAAACTGAACAAGATCCGTGGCGAATCCAGATGCTCAGCCAGCTCAGGCAGCATATGCAGGCGGAATGCGGC
>JAPKEK010000600.1 GCA_028822125.1 Pseudomonadales bacterium
GAAAAATCTTTACGAACTGCGCCCCCATATTGCCTATTTCGGCTATTGGGGCGAAGACGATTTCTATGAAACCGGCTACTGGCACATTGATCAGCACTGGGAATGGAAAAACGGTTACGAAATTCATACCGGCGTAAATCTGCTACACGAAGGCGTAAGAGAGTCATTCACCCTAGTTGGCGATAAGGTGATTGAACCAGGAGAATATGATGATGAAGACTTGAACCTGGTTGTAAAAACAGACCAGGGAGCACCCTTAAGTCTATTTATGCGCGCCAAAATAGGCGGCCTTTTTGGCGGCGACAGAATACAACTGAACCCTCGCGTGCGCTATCGCATCGGTGAAACCTTCAACGCAAGCTTAAGCTGGTCGTATAACCGAATTGATCTCGGTGATGGCGACACACCGTTTACCATTAACGTTGGTTCACTCAGAATGACCTATTCCTTCACCCCAAAAATCTCTGTCCAAACCCTGCTGCAATACAATGATTCTACGGACATACTTGCAACTAATTTTCGCTTTGCCTGGTTGACTTCGGCTGATGCGGGATTTTACCTGGTTTACAACGAAACCCGAGATGACGACATCGGTCAGTTCCTCGAAACTCGGAAAGAATGGACCCTGAAATACTCCATGACCTTTGACCTTATGAATTAATCGAATCAATCGATATATCATCGCAATAGCGACATTGATTGCTTAACGCAGGCAAAATCCTTAGGCTGTTTTTAATCCCGATAGAATTCTCTGGAGAGCCTTATTACCTTAATACTGTCCCATGCTGGAGGACTCAGGCCGCTGCATGCCCTGGGAAATATTGCGGTCGAGATTATCACGTGATGCAGGACTATATCGATATGCCAGAGGCGGCTAAGGCAAGCGTTGATGACCAAGGTTGATTACACGCTCGAAATCCGCGCTCCGTGGATGAATACATGGGCGAAATTATCTCGGTCTTTTTCGATGCAACGCCGGGTCATTACTTTGATAAAGAAGTCCTATTTAGCTATCCAAGGGAGCGCCTATCGCCGCAAAAACACCAACCCTCTGCTGCGAGGCAAGCCAATTTTCTTTGGCTGGGTCAGGCAAAACCCATAGATTCGCCCTTCGCCAACATTGGCTGGACGAAAAATTCAAGGCTCACTCTTAAACGAGTGGTCAATAGCGGGAGCATCCAAAATTAACCCTATCACACCTATTAGACTAACCTGGCAACGGCAAATTAGATCATCGATTGCAGGGCTACACTTCGCAATCAGTCCAGCCACCATCTGAATCGGAGACATCCATTGAAAATTGACTCAACAGCTTACAGAGAAAAAGTCTACGCAGGGGTCCTAGGCAAGGTCATCGGTGTCTACCTGGGAAGACCTTTTGAAGGCTGGCACTACAATCAGATTCAACAGCGTTTGGGTGATATTAACTATTATGTTCATGACCAACTCAATGTACCACTCATTGTGACCGATGATGATATCTCTGGCACCTTTACTTTCCTCAGATCAATCGCCGATCACCACTACGCGCCATCCATTTCTGCACGGCAAATTGGCGAGAGCTGGTTAAACTATCTAATAGAGGAAAAAACAATTCTCTGGTGGGGCGGCATGGGCAACTCGACCGAGCATACGGCCTACCTGAGATTAAAATCAGGCATAGAGGCTCCGGAAAGCGGATCAATCGGCCTAAATGGCAAAGTTGTAGCTGAACAAATTGGCGCTCAGATTTTTATTGACGGCTGGGCAATGATCGCGCCCGGCGACCCTGACAGAGCTGCCCATTTTGCCAGGACAGCTGCCTCGGTCAGTCACGATGGCGAAGCCATCCTGGGCGCTATTTCGCTGGCCGTCATGGAGTCTCTGGCCTTTATTGAATCAAGCACTGAAGTTCTACTGGATACCGCACTGAGCTATCTGCCAGCCCAGTCTATTATCTACCAGCTTATATCGGACATACGTAACTGGCACGCCGGTGAGCGCGACTGGCGGGAGACCCGCAAAAAAATAGAAGTTAAATACGGGTACGACAAGTATGGCGGCAACTGTCACATGGTACCCAACCATGGCCTGATCATCCACGGACTGCTGCATGGCCAGGATGACTTTTCCCTGGCAATGAAAATTATTAACACCTGTGGCTGGGACACAGATTGCAACTCAGGCAATCTGGGTTGCCTGCTAGGCATACAACACGGCCTAGCCGGGATCGACGCCGGAAAGCAAGTAGACAAAGACTGGCGAGGACCAATAGCCGACAGAATTTATATCCCCACCGCAGACCCAAGTTGGGGTATCTCGGATTGCGTGAAAGAAACCGTCAATATAGTTAATACTGCGG
>JAPKEK010000601.1 GCA_028822125.1 Pseudomonadales bacterium
CGCCAGGATCCGGACATCATCATGGTGGGTGAAATCAGGGACCTTGAAACCGCCGAGATATCCATAAAAGCAGCCCAGACTGGCCATATGGTGATGTCAACGCTGCACACCAATTCCGCACCGGAAACTATTACCCGCCTGCGCAACATGGGTGTGCCGGCATTTAATCTCGCTACATCATTGAACCTGATCATAGCGCAGCGACTGGCGCGTCGGCTGTGCAGTTGCAAGGAGAAACTCGATATACCAGCGGGCGCTTTGCTTGAAAAAGGTTTTTCCCAGGAAGATGTCGACCAGGGCCTGGAGATTTATGGCCCCAAAGGCTGTGATAAATGCACAGCAGGCTATAAGGGTCGCGTTGGCATCTTCGAAGTGGTTAAGATTACGCCACCCATCTCTAAAATCATTATGGCAGATGGCAACTCCCTGGAAATCGCTAAAGAATGCAAGGAACAGGGATTTAACACTATTTTTGAATCCGCGCTGATAAAAGTCAAAGCCGGCTTGACCAGTCTGGATGAAGTCGACCGTGTGACCAGCGGTCACTGACAAGGAGCCTCTATGGCAACGCCTGCTACCCAAGTTTTCGTCTGGAAGGGAACCGATCGTGCCGGTAAGAAAACCAAAGGCGAAATCTCCAGCAGCAGCGTGGTTGCTGCCAAAGCGGCACTACGCAAGAAGGGTATCCGCAGCAAATCAGTCAAGAAAAAATCAGCAGGGCTGTTCTCGTTCTCCTTTGGGTCAACGATCACCCCGGCGGATATTGCCCTGTTCACCCGCCAGTTAGCAACCATGATGAAAGCCGGTGTGCCACTGGTTCAATCCTTTGAAATCGTCGCCGGTGGGGTTGAAAATACCGCCGTAAGAGACCTGATCAGAAATATCAGTAATGAAGTATCTTCCGGCAACAGCTTTGCCGCATCGGTAAGGGCCCAGCCCAGGGAATACTTTGATGACCTGTTCTGTAACCTGATAGAAGCGGGCGAACAGGCCGGGGCTCTGGAGACCATGCTCGACCGGCTGGCCACCTATAAGGAAAAATCTGAAGCGTTAAAAGCTAAAATCAAGAGCGCCATGAACTATCCCATTGCGGTATTAGTGATCGCCGGCATCGTCACCGCTATTCTACTCATCAAGGTAGTGCCCCAGTTCGACATGGTTTTCTCCGGGTTTGGCGCGGAATTACCCGAGTTTACCCAGATGGTGGTCGCTATGTCAGAATTCATGCAGAAATGGTGGCTCATCATCCTGGGAGTTATCGCTGCCAGTTACTTCTCCTACAAACAGGCCTTCAAAAGATCACAGAAAGTGAGAGACACCCAGGATCGCCTGATCCTCAAACTACCCATCCTCGGCAATATAATAGAAAAATCCTGCATCGCCCGATTTGCACGCACCCTGTCTACCACCTTTTCCGCCGGCGTGCCCCTGGTTGATGCCCTGGAGTCGGTGTCCGGCGCTGCAGGCAATGTGGTTTTCAAGGATGCGATCCTGCGCATCAGGAATGACGTATCCGGTGGCGTTCAACTCAATCATGCCATGCGACAAACGGAGGTCTTTCCCAGTATGGTTGTGCAAATGGTCGCTATTGGCGAGGAGTCCGGCGCCCTGGATGCCATGCTGGATAAATCCGCATCCTATTATGAAGAAATGGTTGACAATGCGGTTGATGGCCTGACCAGCCTGATGGAGCCTCTCATCATGGCCTTCCTGGGCGTGGTCATTGGCGGTATGATGGTGGCCATGTACCTGCCTATTTTCCAGATGGGCAAGGCCGTCGGCGGCTAACCATACTTTGTAATTTCATTTATGTTTGAACCCACTCAACTATTACTTCAGCTGCAGCAGCAGACGCCAGTCACGGCTTACTGCATCTATCTGTTTTTTGGCCTCAGCATAGGCAGCTTTGTCAACGTGGTGGTGCACCGATTACCCATCATGTTGAAGCAGGAATGGCAGGACGAGGCAAGGCTGCTGCTTGATGTGCATGTCCCAGGCAAACAGGAACCAAAACCTTATAACCTGGTCACGCCTCGTTCAACCTGCCCGGCGTGTGGCCAGCCCATTTCCGCCATTCACAATATCCCTGTGATCAGTTACCTATTACTCAAAGGACGCTGCGCAAGCTGCCAGGCACGCATCGCCTTGCGTTACCCCTTGCTGGAGCTGGTAACAGGGATTGCAACCGTCACGGTTATGTCAGTGCTCGGGCCGACTATGCAGGGTATGCTTGCCTGCCTGTTAACCTATTCGCTGATCGCCCTCAGCCAGATCGATTTTGAAACCAAACTACTACCCGATGACATCACCCTGCCCATTCTTTGGCTGGGGCTAATCG
>JAPKEK010000602.1 GCA_028822125.1 Pseudomonadales bacterium
GCTGGCCAGCGTAGATATCAGTACCAGCAAAAGTGCTCCTACTCTGGGACAGCAGACCCACGCTATCCTGACAAAAAACTTAGGCCTCCCCGAGCAGAAGCTGGCCGCCTTGGCTTCAAGAAAAGTGATTAATTAAACCGAAACCTGAAGCTACATTCAGGTTATTTCCAGGCCCTGTTTTTCAGCAAGAGCATCACCCCAAAAGCACCCAGGAACGAAGCAATAACCAGTTCAAGGGTATAGTGAGGCAAATAATCTGCGCGATAAAAACTGTCGCTGATACCGCTAACTCCCCAGATGTCTCCGCTGCCACTGCCCACCTTTAGTTGTGCACGCATGCCTTTTTCCATATGCTGCGCCAGGTCGCAATGCACGAGATAGCTTCTATTTTCGCTGGGCGCAATAAATGTACCGGTTTTGGTCCTGCCGCCAGAGGCTTCAATGTGAAACATTCCAGCCGGGTAAAGGTACTTGGGCAAGCCATGCACCATCCATTGATGGCGGACATCATCTTCATTAACAAAGGTGACAGTCACTCGACTACAGGGGTTGACCGCAAATTCATACTGACTCATTCCGAAAATCATACCTGGCTCAGTCGTAGCGTAACTTCGACCTGCAGAAACAGTAAACGTATGGTCACCACTTATCTGGTTACAGCCTCTGGGCAACTGGCGAAAATTCTGGTTCATCACGGCGCCGTCCTCTTCAACAACCATGGTATGGCGGGAATGGCCGTTATAATTAACAGTTGGCCCGCTCTGACTTGCCTGTTCCAGGGACGGCTCACTATGACTGGTATGATCCAGAGCCTGCTCGGAATGATCCGAATGATCCAGGGTCTGCCCGGATAGCATTGTCGATCCCAGTAACAACAAGCACGCTAAGCAGTCGATTAACACTTTCACCTTGAGCGCCCAGGCAATAATCGCTGTACAGCCAATGCCACAACCACTGCAAGCGCAACACTCAGGCCTAACAAACGAAACAGCAACAGCCAGTCCTTGCCGGTATCAGAAAACAAACCGGGTGCATAAGACTCCCAGACCGGAATTTCTTTGCGATAATATGCTTCGGTGAAATACTGCTGCCAGGAAACCCCGTTAGTGGCTGGCCAACCGCCTTCATCCAGGTACTGGTCATAGACGATGGCACTGATATTACCCCCGGGACCGATACCATCGTTGGTAATACCCTGATACTGGTGGTCATGGAATGGCCAGATCCCCGGCCCATAGCTGTGCAGGCCATCGTTCTTAAGCGTCAAAGCCAGATCCAGGCGCTGCGACGTTGCCAGCCAGGCGACATCCTGGAAACTTCTGGAACTTTCAGGCAGGGCAATTCCGTCACGATGGGTAATGCTGAATTTGTGTCCGTGAGTATGCAGGGCAATGCCTTTTGCACCACCATTTACAACCCGCAATTTAATCACTTCACCCTCTTTACCAACCAATAACGATTCCCTGAAAGTGTATGGGAACGATCGGCCATTCAAGGTGAAATAATCCATACTTGCATCAGTAATATCATAATCACGATGCATCGAGCGGGTGATCAAGCGCGGATCATTATCCTGCTGTATCCGTTGCCCTAATTGTTTATCAAAATCCTGATAATGTAGATCATATTCCCGATCATAGTGCTCCCGCGAAGCTCTCGATGGTACCCGCACTAAGCCCGCACCGATATTAAGGGTCTGCAAAGTATTATCAGGACGGTTCTGTTCGATGACGAACAAACCCTGTAACCCCATCATCACATGTACATGGGGCTGCACATGGCAGTGGTAGAACATGGTTCCAGCTTGTCGCGGTGTTAATTCATAAGTTCTGGCTTGACCCGGCAGAATAGGTATTTCACTGCTGATCGGTACACCATCATTGCCTTCACCACTCGCGTCAACAAATGCATGATCAGCACCATGCAAGTGCAGGGTATGTGGCATATAATGACTGTTCTCCAGAGTGATGAGCACCCTATCGCCCTGTTCTACACGAATCACAGGGGAGGGTAGCCGCAGACCCGGTCTGGCTATATTGGATTCAAAATTCTCAACGGACATGCCAACAAATTTTGGTGCAAATACCCATATGCCCGGCCGGATTCCAGGGGCTAATTCATATCGGGTAACTGGTCCCGGTACAACGTTAGAACCACCATTTAGTTCTGCGACCTCAAGCCGAATATGGATCTCATCAGGATCGCCATCGCCATCCAGATCGCGACCCTTGGTGATCGCATCAGCAGATAGGCCGCTTCTTAGCAAAGTTTCCTGGGAGATATTATTGGTACCCCGTACAAAAGCAGCTACCGCAAAAGGGTTATCGGCGACACAAG